>CAYSBM010000474.1:0-3040 GCA_964429095.1 uncultured Solibacteraceae bacterium
GCGCCGATGTCGTGCAGACCATTGGGCAGAAAAACAACGTCGATCTGGTTCGGCGAGCGCGCCAAGGTGGCGCACATCTCACGGAAAAAGATCTCGCAACTGATGAGTTGCAGCCGCACGGCAGGCTACCGTCCAAGAGCCTATAACATGGCGGCAATGAACTCCGGCCGGGTGCGGCAGCAGCCGCCCAAAAAACTTGCCCCCGCATCGACCAGCGCGGGCGCAAAGGCGGCGAACTCTTCTGGACATGTCTTCCAGGTTGTGCGCCCGCCGACAACTTCGGGAAGTCCGGCATTGGGTTTAATCCAGACCGGCTTGCTGGTGCTCGCCTTGAGGCGCGCGCAGATAGGCACGTAAGCCTCGATCCCCACACCGCAATTGGCGCCCACCACGTCCGCTCCGGCTTCAGTCAGTTCGGCGGCGGCTTGTTCGGGCGTTTGACCCATCATGGTGCGGTCCTTGTTCTTGCCCGAATCGAAAACCATACAAGCCACCACCGGCAAGCCAGTCTGTTTGGCGGCTGCCACGGCGATTTTGGCTTCCGCCAGGTCCGACATGGTTTCGATGACCAAGCCATCAGCGCCTCCTTCCTTCAGAGCCTGCGCCTGTTGGGAGAAGGACACGGACAGTTCTTCCTCGCTGACCTCGCCTGAGATGAGCATCTTGCCCGAGGGGCCGATGGAAGCGAATACATAGGCCTTTGACCCGGCGGCGCGCTTGCTGATGGCAACACCGGCGCGGTTGATCTCGGCGGCTTTCGCCGCCAACCCATGACGCGCCAGCGAAACGCTGTTGGCGCCAAAGGTGTTGGTAAGAATCACCTGGCTGCCGGCGTTCACATAAGCGCCCGCCACTTGCTCAACTTCGTCCGGATGAGTGAGGTTCCAGGCGTCCGGACATTCTCCAGGCGCCAGGCCCCGCGCCTGAAGCTGGGTGCCCAAGGCGCCGTCTGTGACTACCGGCCCGTGTTCCAGAAGCCGTTCGACGAGATCCGGAAGCCGCGGCATCCCGCTACGCGACTCCTACCAGCTTGCGGGCCAGGTGCACGGCGGTGCTGGCGCTTTCGCCATACCCATCGGCGCCGATTTCCTGCGCGTACTGGTTGGTCACGGGCGCACCACCCACCATCACCTTCACTTTGTCGCGGAGTCCGGCGTTTTTCAGTGCTTCGATGGTGGTCTTCATCGACGGCATGGTGACCGTAAGCAGTGCGGACAGGGCCACGATGTTCGCGCCGGTGGATTGCACCGCTTCGACGAACTTCTCGGGTGGAACATCGCTTCCCAGATCCACGATTTCGAACCCGCCGCCCTCCAACATGGCCGAAACCAGGTTCTTGCCGATGTCGTGCAGGTCGCCCTTCACCGTGCCGATTACCACCTTGGCCACCGGCTTGTCGCCACGCGCCACCAGCAGCGGCCGGATCAGCTCGAGCGCACCCTTCATGGCGCGGGCGGCCAGCAACAACTCCGGCACAAAGTATTCTTCGCATTCAAAGCGGCGGCCCACCTCGTCCATGGCAGGGACCATGTACTTGGTCACCAGATCCATTGGATCGACATTCTCGGCCAGAGCCTCCTTCGTGACGGCTACGGAGGTCTTCGCGTCGCCGTTCAGTATTGCGTCATGCAGTTTGGTCAGGTCAGGCATGGAGTCCTCTCTCGTATTTTATTTCGTTCCGTTGAATTCGTGCACTGCGTTAATCATGGCCACTACGTTTTCCACCGGAGTGCGCGCCTGTACGTTGTGGATGGCGTTAAAAACGAAGCCGCCGTTATTGGAGAAAACCTCACAGCGTTGGAGCACCTGCCGGCGCACCTGCTCCGGGGTCCCAAACGGAAGAGTCTTCTGGGTGTCCACTCCGCCGCCCCAAAAGACGATACGGCCACCGAAGTCGGCTTTCAAGCGGGCGGCGTCCATCCCGGCGGCCGAACATTGAACAGGATTCAGAATATCGAAACCGCACGCGATGAAATCTGGGATAAGCCGCACCACTGATCCGCAGGAGTGCTTGAAGGTCTTCCAGGCGGTGTGGGCGTGAATCCAATCGTTGACGCGTTTGTAGTAGGGAAAGTACAACTCCCGGAAGGTGGCGTTGGAGCAGAACGTGGAACTTTGAGTGCCAAAGTCCGTCCCGCAGATGAAAACCGCGTCGATGGCGTCCCCTACCGCGGCGTGAATCTTAGCCAGGTTGGCCAATGCGGTAGAACACTGATGCTCGAAAATGGCGTGGATGTAGTCGCGCCGCGAGGCCGTGCTCATGTACCATTCGGCAATGTCGCGGATGCCTTTGGGATGTTTGAGAAACGGCGCCGGCACCAGTGCGATGTCGCCGAAGGCTGTGCCGCCGAAGGTGGCCAGGATTCCGCGCCCGGTGGCGGCTGCATCTTTCGCCGCTTTCTCAAAATGAGCTAGTTCCGCTTCAGTGACGGGCGTGAATTCCTCGCAGTTGTCGGCGGGGTTCAGGCTCTGGTCGTCGATGGGATCCTGGCGCACGATGGTGTCGAAAAAGTAGCCGTCACGCGGCATGCGGCCGCTGGGCGGGGCCGTGAGGTCGCCTTCAGGATAAATCAGTATGTCGCCGTTTGTGTCCACGGTCGTGTTGAACTCACCGGGAACCAGCACTTCCAGACCCTGCGGCGTACGCCAGGGCTTCCATCCTCCGGCGTCGAAACCGAACATGGTATGAGGGCCGATAACGCCTTCCACGTCGATTCCCATGGCCTGTTTCAGATCTTCATCAATCCAGCCGAGCATTTGGTACGGCTCGTGCACTTTCACCAGCCTCTTTTCAAGACCGTAGTAATCCCGCAACGCGGCTACGACGCTCACGTGCATGCCTGTAACCGCGCTGCCGCCGAAGTCTATAGGCACGCGGTCCGGCAGGCGATGCTCCAAGGCCGCAAGCAATCGCTCCTTGCTGGTCATAATTGCTTGTTCAGTCTATCAAATTCGGCTGCATTCCACCGTGCGGCAAGGCGCCGGTTGTCGGTAGCATGTGAGTTGTCCGGTTGAATTAGCAAGTGAATTGTCCGGCCGA
>CAYSBM010000475.1:0-3033 GCA_964429095.1 uncultured Solibacteraceae bacterium
CCCTTTCGGCTATGGGAAGCGTCACGGGGAATTAGATAAGCAACTGCTTGCGGAAGTGATCGATTCCGACATGCTTTTCTACTTTATGGGCAGTAAGGTGTACCAGTTCCAGCGGGAATTTGCGGCTATGTATGGCCAACCGTACTGCGTGGCTTGCTCCAGCGGCACCGCAGCCGTGCATATCGCCCTGGGCGCTTTGGAACTTCCCGCGGGAAGCGAAGTGATCACCTCCTCGATTACGGACATGGGCTCGCTGACCGGCATGCTGTACCAGGGCTTAGTGCCGGTGTTTGCCGACGTGGATTCCGATACGTTGAACATGGATCCGGCTTCGGTGGTTCGCCTGATCACAGACAAGACGCGCGCCATTCTCGTCGTCCATCATGCCGGCCTGGCGGCCGACATGGACGCGCTGTTGGAAATCGCCCGCGAGTACAACTTGCGGCTCGTGGAGGACTGCGCTCAGGCCTACTGCTGCGAATACAAGGGGCGGCTTGCTGGCACCATGGGCGAAATCGCGGCCTTCTCGCTCAACCACTTCAAGCACATCACCTGCGGCTCCGGAGGCATGGTGCTGACTGCCGATCCGGCGCTGCGCTACCGAGCTTCGCTGTTTCTGGACAAGTGCTATCAGCGGGAGGAGAAAGGACGCAATCCGTTTTTCCTGGCGCCGAATTACCAGATGACGGAATTGCAGGGTGCGGTGGCGCTGGCGCAATTGCGGAAGGTTAAAGACATCGTCGCGCGGCGAAACCGTTTGGGCACGCGCTTGAACAGGCTGTTATCGGAAATCCCCGGGGTATTCCCCCAAGCGGTTCCAGAAGGCTCCAGCCACACCTACTTCCTCTATCTGTTTCGTCTGGATCTGGATAAGCTGGCTTGCACGGCGCGCGAGTTCTCCGAGGCGCTGGCCGCCGAAGGCATACCCAACAGTGCGCACACCATCACCGGCGGCCGCCCCGTTTATCTTTACGACATCTTCCAGCAGCGTTCGGCTCTGCCGGGCACTGAATGGCCGTTTTCGCCGGACCGCTATTACCGCAAGGGAGACTGCCCGGTGGCGGAAGCGGCGTTTGACCGCTGGATTGTATTAAATCTCAACGAGCACTTTACCGAAAGCGATATCGACGAGATCGCGCTGGGCGTAGGCAAAGTCGTCCGGCACTTCGCCGGGGTTTGCGCTTGAGCGGCGCTCAGCGCGGGAAACGGTCTTCGCGCCGCGGCATCGGGGGCTGTGGTTTGTGCGGCTCGGTCTGATACCAGTAGGCGACTGAGGAGATATCGTCGGTAAGCGGCTGAAACTTGCCATTGGGCCACCACCCAAGGGCCTGGATGGTAACGCGCAAGTCCTTCTTGAACCGTATGGGATCGGGCACGTGCCAGCGGTACAGGGCGTGTTTGGGAATGTCGCCGGCCTTGGTCTCGCGCAGCGGATAACCCAGGAAGGCGGTGGAGAAGGTGTCGCCGAAACCCCAGGCTCCGCCGAAGTAGTCCTCGGTTCCAGTGCCGCAGATGGTGGGGTTCCGTCCGTCGCCGTCAATATAGAACTTTACTTCTCCCTCGCCCCACCATCCGTTGGAGAGCTGCTCCCAGGCCAGAAACGTGCCCACGTAATGACCCTGCCCCTGGACATTTTCCAGGATCACATGCTCGGGATACTGGCGCGTGGTCATGGAACGCCGCCAGTAGGCGTGGAAGTACCCCGCATCCGCGGCCACCGGCTCCAGCGCGTAGGTGATCTGATAGAAGAACCCGTCAATTTTTTCCGGCCGTTGATTTTCGATGGTGATGCGCGCGTGCTTGCGGAAGGGCATCGGCCAGTAGGAGTTGAAGCCGCCGGAGGGATTCACAGCCACCATCAGCGAGTTGACCTTGTAGCGCATGCCGTGGCCGCTGGCGAAGAAATCGCCCAACGGGGCTTCCACCGAAGGGCTGGTTTCGCCATCCCAGTAAAACCGCAGGATCGTGTCACGGAATGCTTTGGCAAGCACGGGCATCCAGAAGTGCTGAATGACGCCTCGAGCGTCATTGTCGGCCAAGGTTACGGTCTCACCTTTCTGGAGCGTGATGCAGGGCCGGATCTTCCATCCGACGCCCAGCTCGGAACCGGCGTTATCCGGCGTGGGCACGGCGGTAGCGCCCGCTCCGCGTTCCCCGCGTGGGTTTTCTGCCGAAATGGACCTTGTCTCGGAGTTGCGGATGGTGGCTAACCCGCTCCCATGGAAGAACCCACCCGCCGGCGGCTGGTTCCAGGCGGCGATCGTGGAGGCAAAAAAAGCGGCAATCAATTGCGTGTTTCTCATGATGCGGTTTCCCTTCATGGAGAAACACGATAGCAAATTGCTAGCCCCAGGCGCTTGTTCTAGCGGGGCTTGACGCCGGAATCCCGCTCTTGTTTCGCCAAGCGGACCTTGGCGCTTTCCAGCTTCTTGGCCACCTTGGCGATTTCGGCGTGATCCACCTCACTCGGCGGGCTCGATTCCCAGGCTTTGAGCGAAAGCTCCCACTGTGCGATGGCTTCCTTCAGCTTGCCTTGCTTATAGTAAACGTCACCCAGGTGGTCGTGAATCGCCGGATCGCGAGAGGTCTTCTCCAGCGCGCGCAGCAAATAGGTTTCGGCTTCCTCAAGCTTGCCCATACGGAAGTAAACCCAACCCATGCTGTCCAGATAAGCGCCATTTTGCGGCTCCAGTTCCAAAGCCCTGGCAATCAGGCTGCGCGCTTCCTCCAGACGCACGTTCCGGTCTGCAAGCATGTATCCGAGGTAATTCAACGCCGAGGCGTTCTTGGGATTCCACTCGATCACTTTCTTGAACTCGGCCTCGGATTCGGCGTACTTCTTCATACGTTCGAACATGGCCCCGCGCAAAAAGACCACGCCTTCCTTCTCTTCCCGTGAGTTGGAGAACTTCTCGGCCATGTCCAGGGCCTTGGCCATCTCAGCATAGTTCTTGGCCTTGTCCCAAACCTGCGCCAGGGCCATGTAGGTATCCCGGTCGTCCTTGCCCGTGAGCAGAGTCTTGAGTTCGGCGG
>CAYSBM010000476.1:0-3016 GCA_964429095.1 uncultured Solibacteraceae bacterium
CGAGCCTGGTGCCCGCTCATACCGGACACATTACCCAGGGCTGCGTTGAACCGGCCATGCAGGGAACCGGCCTGGGCTATGAACTGATGCGGCGTTCGCTGGACGCGCTCGCCGCGCATGGCTGCTCACGAGCCGGCCTGACCGTTACCAGCGCCAACCGCGCCGCATTGGCGCTCTATGAACGGATGGGCTTCGCCGGCCGGCGCCGCTTCGCCGCCTACGTCTGGGACGGTTTTTGAGCGCAGGCCGGAATTGCCGCCTCCGCACCCGGGCTAAAGCGGTTCACCACCTCCAGCAATTGCTGAATCTCAAACGGCTTGGCCAGATAGGCGTCCATTCCAGCTTCCAGGCAGAGTTCTTTGTCCCTAGCCAAAGCATGCGCGGTGAGCGCCACAATGGGCACCCGCCGCCCGCTTGCCTTTTCACGCCCGCGGATGATGCGCGTAGCCTCCAGCCCGCCCATACGGGGCATCTGTACGTCCATCAGGATCAGATCTACGTTCTGCCGCCCGAGAATCTCCAGCGCTTCTACGCCGTCCTGGGCCCCGCTCACCTGATGGCCCCATTTTTCGAGCGCCCAAACCGTCACCCGCTGGTTGATCACATTGTCTTCCGCCAGTAACACGCGCAGCCGGCCGCGCCCGGCTGGTTCTGGCGGTTCCTGCTCGGCCGTCTTCGCAGCCGGAGTTCCTGCCTTGATCGCCTGCTCAAGCGCAGCCAGCAACTCCCCCGGTATGACGGGTTTCAGCACATGCGCCGCAACGCCCAATTGGCGGCAACGGAGCACGCCGGCTTCCAGTCCCACTGAACTGAGCATCAGCACAATCGCGCTGTCCAAACCGGGCTCTGCGCGAATTGCCGCAGCCACCTGAAAACCGTCCATTTCGGGCATTCGCTCATCCAGAAGCACCGCTGCATACGGCCGGCTTTCGGCCGCGGCTTCGCGCAGCAACTTCAAAGCCTCGCCTCCGCTGTCGGCAACGACCGGCTGCATGCCGTGGCGGGACAAGGTCTCGCTCAAGACGCGGCGGCTCGCCGCAGAATCGTTGGCTACCAGGACTCGTATACCCACTAGCGGAGGCCGAACCTGGGTCGGCGCCGGCCGGTGGGCGGCGATGCCCAGCCGCACCGTGAAGTGAAATCTACTGCCCAGACCCTGCTGGCTCTCCACCCAGATACGCCCGCCCATCAACTGCACCAGGCGGTTGCAAATCGCCAGCCCCAGTCCCGTGCCTCCATAGCGGCGCGTGGCCGATCCGTCGGCTTGAACGAAAGCCTCGAAGATCGACTCCTGGCGGTTTTCAGCGATCCCAATGCCGGTGTCGGCCACGGCGAAATGAAATTCGGCAATGTCGCCTTCCACCCGCCCCATCCCGGCGTCTAGCGATACCTCTCCGCGGTCGGTAAATTTGATGGCATTGCCTGCCAGGTTCAACAGTACCTGCCGTAAACGGACCGCGTCGCCCACCAGGCGCAGCGGCGTTTCCGGCGAAACACGCCAAACCAGTTCAAGCCCTTTCTCGTGCGCTCTGGCCGCCAGCGTCCGGCAAACTTCGCCCATCAGCGCATCCAGATCAAAGGGTCCCTCGTGCAGCATCATGCGGCCCGCTTCGATCTTTGAAAAGTCCAGAATGTCGTCGATGATCGCCAGCAGGTTCACCGCCGAGGTCCTCACTGCCGCCAGATATTCCTTCTGCTCAGGCGTGAGCGCCGTCCCCAGCGCCAGTTCGGCCATTCCCAAAATGCCGTTCATGGGGGTGCGGATCTCGTGGCTCATGTTGGCCAAGAATTCGCTCTTCAGCCGCGTGGCATCCTCGGCCCGCTGCTTGGCCTCCTGTAATTGCGCGTTCAACTGCATCAATTCGTGCGTGCGCGCCGAGATCTGGGCCAGCATCATGTTGAACGCCTCGATCAGCGTGCCGAGTTCGTCTTGGCTAGAGCGCGGCAGGCGCAGGTCGTAATTCTTGCTGGAGGCAACCCACCGCATGGTGCGCGCCAGTTTGAGGATCGGTTCGGAAACGCGCTTCTGCAACAACGTGCCGGTGGTGAACGCCGCCGCCAGCGACACCAGCGTTGCAACAGCCCACACTCCGGCGTACTCGGCCAGCGAAGAATAGGCTTCGCGCATGTCCCCACACAAGTACATCGCACCCAAAGCTTCACCCTCCAGACGGACGGTCTGAAATACCCGTACCCGGCCGGGTTCAAAGTACAACCCGTCCGCCCAGGGATGCTGCGGAAATGCATGCCGGTGAGCCTGTCCGCGTTCATATTGGGCCAGCAGCGTACCGTCCCGGCTGTAGAGCGCCCCCGCCTCCACACGCGGGTTGGCCCGCAAGCCGCCCAGAATGCCGTGCGCCGCCTTTTCATCCTCAAACACCAGGGCTGCCGTGCTGTTGGCGCCCACCACTTCCCCTATCAGCTCCATCTGCCGCGCCAAGTGTCCTCGCGCCATCCTGATCTCCAGCAGCATGAAGGCGGCCGAAGCCAGCAGCAGAGCCAACGACACGCTGGCCAACGTCAACAGCATCAGTTTCTTGCGGATGGAGCAATGCCGGAACCTGCACACCTCAACGCCTCCCTGCCCGCGACGGGCAGGCGCACAGTCCTGTCCACATAATTTCCACACTGTGCTTATCGGAGAACGCGGTGGCAGGCGTGAGCGGTAAATAGGCCGGAAGCTTATTCGGCCAACCGGCTGCGCCGGAAACCGAACAAACAGTAAATACCCAGCCCGAATCCCATCCAGCCAAAGAAGCGCAGCCAGGTGAGCAGCGGCAGCCCCATCATCAGCCCCAGGCAACTCAAAATAGACAGCCAGGGCGTCAACGGAACCAGCGGTACGCGAAACCCCCGGGGGCGGTCCGGTTGCCTCTTGCGCAACACCAGCACCCCGGCCGAAACCACCATGAAAGCAAATAGAGTGCCGATGTTGGACAAGTCGGCAAACGTTCCGATGTCCCAAATGCCCGCCGGTATGCGTACCGCCAAGCCTGCAATCCACGTGCTCACATGC
>CAYSBM010000477.1:0-3000 GCA_964429095.1 uncultured Solibacteraceae bacterium
GCCGCGGCTGCCGCCGCGCTCACATAAGGGTCGGCTTGCGAACTGCCCACTGCGCGCATGGCGCTGGTGCTGCAGTTCTGTTCGTGGTCGGCGTGCAGGATGAAGAGGATGTCCAGAGCCCGCGCAATCACCTTGTTCGGCTGATACTTGGGCTCCACCATACGCCAGAGCATGTTCATGAAGTTCTCGGTGTAACTGAGGTCGTTGTCCGGATAGACGTAAGGGAAGCCCCGGCTGTAGCGGTAGAAAAACGCTGCGATCGTGGGGATCTTGGCAATCAGGCGGATCACCTGGAGGCGCCGCACTTCAGCGTCATGCACTTGCCGGGCTTCCGGATAGCGGGTGGAAAGTGCCGCCAGCGTGCTGACCAGCACTGACATGGGGTGGGCGTCCTGCCGGAATCCCTCCATGAATTTCTTGGTGTTCTCGTGCAGCATGGTGTGCAGGGTGATCTCCCTGACCCATTTATCCAATTGCTGCTGAGTGGGGAGTTCGCCGTGGTGCAGCAGGTAGGCCACCTCCAGGTAAGTGCATTTTTCCGCCAGTTGTTCGATGGGGTAACCCCGGTAGCGGAGAATCCCTTTCTCGCCATCGATGAACGTGATGGCGCTTTGGCAACTGGCTGTGTTCATGTAGGCCGGATCGTAGGTCATCAATCCGAAGTCGTCGGGGCCGGTCTTGATCTGGCGCAGGTCCATGGCCCGGACAGTGTTCTTGAATAGCTCGACCGTGTAGGTGCGGTCCGTTCGATTGTCGGTTATCGTGAGTGAGTTGTTCGGCATCGCAGTCCCTCGCATGAACTGGCCGCCATTAGGCGCTCTTGCCCCTCCTGCTTCCCGTCGGTCCAGTTCGAATTCAACATAATCCAAATCGTATGCCGCCGCAAGCAGTCCCGCTAATCCCGGATATTCAGACGCTTTGTGCGGCGTAAGCCGCAGGCAGATTCAGGCGAGATGATTTGACCCCCGCTGCGGACCCCTGGTATGCTGATGTCCGAACTGCGGGGGCGGGCTGGCGCACGCCTTGCGGCGCACAGCGGGGTAGCCCCTCCAATCACACTCTGGAGCCAGCATGAGAGCCTACAATAACGTTCCTGTTCCCGTTGATGGGGAACCCATCCAATTCCGCGACGGCCGGTTCGTTGTGCCCGATGCGCCTATCATTCCGTTCATCGAAGGCGACGGCACCGGACCGGACATCTGGCGCGCGGCGCGGGCGGTTTTCGACGCCGCGGTCGCCAAGGCGTACGCGGGCCGGCGGCGCGTCGCCTGGTATGAGATCTTCGCCGGCGAAAAAGCTTTTTCCAAGTTCAACAATTGGCTGCCGCAGGATACGCTGGACGCCATCCAGGAGTTCCGCATCGCCATCAAGGGGCCGCTGACCACACCCGTGGGAGGCGGCATCCGCAGCTTGAATGTCTCTCTGCGCCAATTGCTGAACCTCTATGTCTGCTGGCGCCCCGTGCGTTACTACCCCGGCGTGCCTTCGCCCATGAAGTACCCGGAGAAACTCGACGTGGTAATTTTCCGCGAGAACACCGAAGACGTTTATGCTGGCATCGAGTGGCGCCAGGGCACGCCCGAGGCTAAGAAGGTGATCGACTGGCTCAACAGCGCAATGGGCTGCCACCTCCGCCCCGAATCCGCCCTCGGCATCAAACCCATGAGCATCACCGGCTCCAAGCGTCTCATCCGCCGCGCCATCCAGTACGCCATCGCCAACCGCCGCAAGAGCGTCACCCTGGTGCACAAGGGCAACATTATGAAGTTCACCGAAGGCGCATTTCGCGACTGGGGCTACGAACTGGTCCGCGAGGAGTTCGCCAGCGCCTGCGTCATCGAGTCCGAACTCAGCGGACCCGTGCCGGATGGCAAAGTTCTGGTGAAGGACCGCATCGCCGATTCCATTTTTCAGCAGGTGCTTCTGCGGCCGGATGAATATGACGTGCTGGCTACGCCTAATCTCAACGGCGACTATCTCTCCGACGCCTGCGCGGCGCAGGTCGGGGGGCTCGGCATGGCTCCGGGGGCCAACATTGGCGACGAACATGGTGTTTTTGAAGCCACGCACGGCACAGCTCCCAAGTACGCCGGCCAGGATGTCGTCAATCCCTCCAGCGTAATCTTGAGCGGCTCAATGATGTTTGAATTCATTGGCTGGAAAGAAGTTAGCTCGATCATTGAACAAGGCATCACCCGCACGCTGGCCCAGAAGCGCGTCACCTACGACCTGCACCGCCTCATGGAAGGCGCCACCAAGCTGAAGACCAGCGAATTCGCCGCGGCCATCATCGAAAACATGTAAGGACGGCGCTGAAAGCGCCGGCGGCCGGCCGCAACCGAAAATTCCTTCCCGACGTTTAACATAGGGAGGACTAGAATAGTCCTAGGAGTCCACCATGCGAGTGCTCGTATTGCTGGCCGCTGGCGTTGCGGCATACCCTCTGGCGGCGCAGCCGGATGACAAAGCTGCGCCGGAAGCCACAGCCCCAGCCGTATTTGTCGTTGAGAGAGGTACGCGCGTTCCTCTGAGCCTGATCAACAGCATCAGCACCAAGCACGCGGCACCGGGGGATCGCGTGTACCTGGAGTCCGCATTCCCGATCCTGGTCAACGGACGGGTGGTGATTCCTCCTGGTAGTTACGTGGCTGGGACGGTGACCGACGTCAAGCGCCCCGGCCGCATCAAGGCGGCATCGTTCATGCTGACGATGCTGCTCATATTTCTCTTCATGGAACCCCTCGTAATCCTCATAATAAACAACCTGCAGGCCGTGGGGTTTTAAGCTATTAAATTCGCTTTTAGCGGCAGCGCGGAAAGGAGGGCTGTTTCTTTTGTTGTCCGTCGAAAGTGGGTTTTTTATAAATACCTTAACCAACAAAACAAAAATTGAAAGGAAGTACACAGTATGCTGAAAATCAAGAACACTGTCAAACGCTTCATCTTCGAGAAGAAGGCGGAGGGCTTTCTGGATGTCGCAATGAAAATCCTGATCGTTGT
>CAYSBM010000478.1:0-2999 GCA_964429095.1 uncultured Solibacteraceae bacterium
ACGGCGGCCATCATCTTGACGTGGCCCATGTGGTGGATGAAGCGCACGCCGTTGGCCGGCCGCAGGCTGCAATCAAACACGGGAAGGTGCTCGTCTTTGAGCCCCGGAGCGCCTTCGATGGTGCCGGTAGCGTCGATGTGGCTGACGATCTGGTCGACCTGCTCGGGAGTGTAACCCAGCCGGATCAGCGCCTGCGGCACGGTGTTATTGACAATCTTGATTACGCCGCCGCCGACCAGCTTCTTGTACTTCACTAGCGCCAGGTCCGGCTCGATGCCCGTGGTGTCGCAATCCATCATAAAGCCGATGGTGCCGGTGGGGGCGATCACGGTGACCTGCGCGTTGCGGTAGCCCGAGCGGCGGCCCAGTTCGTAAGCCGCATCCCAGCACTGGCGGGCCGCTTGGTAAAGCGCTGGCGGCACGTTGCCGGGCTGGATGCGGTTCACCGATTCGCGATGCATGCGGATTACTTCGAGGAAGGAGTCCTCGTTCTTGCGGTACTCGCAAAACGGCCCCACTGCCTGCGCCACCCGTGCGCTGGTCAAGTAAGCTTGGCCGCACATGACGGCGGTGATGGAGGCTGCATAGTCCCGCCCACGGTCGCTGTCGTAAGCCAGACCTTGCGACATCAGCAGCGCTCCAAGGTTGGCGAAGCCCAAGCCCAGGGGGCGGAACTTGTGTGAGTTGGCGGCGATCTTTTCGGTCGGGTAGCTGGCGTTATCGACGATAATCTCCTGGGCCAGGATGATGGTGTCTACGGCGTGGCGGAAGGCTTCTGCGTCGAACTGCCCGTCCGGCCCGACGAACTTCATCAGGTTGAGACTGGCCAGGTTGCAGGCCGAGTCGTCAACGAACATGTACTCCGAGCAGGGGTTGGAGGCATTGATGCGGCCGGTGACCTTGCACGGGTTCCAGCGGTTGACGGTGGTGTCGAACTGCATGCCCGGATCGCCGCACTGGTGGGTTGCCTCAGCGATCATGCGCATAAGGTCCCGCGCCTTGTAGCGCTTCACAGGCTGGCCGCCCAGCACGGAGCGGGTCCACCAGTCGCGGTCCTCCACCACCGCCAGCATGAACTCGTCGGTGGCGCGCACGCTATTGTTGGCGTTCTGGAAAAAGATCGAACTGTAGGCCTCGCCGTCGAGGGAAGGATCGTAGCCGGCGTCGATTAGCGTGTGGGCTTTTTTTTCTTCCTTGGCCTTGCACCAGATGAACTTTTCGATGTCGGGGGGGTCTGTGGTCAGGATGACCATCTTGGCCGCACGGCGGGTCTTGCCGCCGCTCTTGATCACCCCCGCGAAGGCATCGAACCCTTTCATGAAGCTGAGCGGGCCGGAGGCCCGGCCCCCGCCTGAAAGGATGGCGTCTTCTTCCCGCAGGGTGGAGAGATTGGTGCCCGTGCCCGATCCCCACTTGAACAGCATGCCTTCGGTCTTGGCCAGGTCCAGAATCGAGGCCAGCGAGTCCTGGACTGAGACGATGAAGCAGGCCGAACATTGCGGCCGGGGCTGGCCGCTGCCCAATTGAGCGATCGAGTCGGTGATCTCGTCGTAATACCAGCCGTAGCCGCGGGCTTCCTGAACGCCGACGTTAAACCAAACCGGTGAGTTGAAGCAAGCCTTCTGGGTGAGCATCAAGTGCGTCAATTCCAGGCGGAAGTTTTCGGCGTCTTCTGGGGTGGCGAAATAGTGGCCGCGGGAGCCCCAACCGGCAATGGTGTCCACCACACGATGAACCAGTTGCGCCACGCTGTGCTCGCGTTCGACTGAGCCCAGTTTGCCATGGAAATACTTGCTGGCGACGATGTTGGTGGCGGTTTGCGACCAGTCGGCGGGAACTTCCACGTCGCGCTGCTCGAATATCACGGCGCCCTTTTCATTGGTGATGCTGGCGGTGCGCAAGTCCCATTGAATTTCATCGTAGGGAGTCCTGCCGGCCTCCAGCTTGGCAGTGAAGTAACGGGGGAACGGCACCCCGGTGCGCGGCGGTTGCGGAGAAGCGCCGGCTAGTTGGCTGCTTGACGGATTCGGATGGACGCTCAATTGACCCATGGTGGATACCTTTCTAGAAAAACGAGCTGGCTCTGTCAGAGATACCCCAATATATAGGGGCAGGTCAAGAACTTTATCTATATACAGTGCATCACTTTGCAAGCTGCCGGCTACGCACTTTTACCTCTTCTTGCTGACCACCACTCTTTCTTGTCAATTCAATTGCCGGCGCCGGCCGAACCGCCACAACTCCAGATCGGCCAGAACAAGGGCGGCGGCCACCGCAGCCGGAGCCGTCAAGCCGTGAGCGGAGGCCAAGATCCCGAAAAACAAGACGACACTCAGGCCTATTCCGTGAGCCCACCGGTTGGGCAAACCAGTTGCTCCGCCGGGCGCGGCTCATTTCTCTGGAAACCTTCTGCTCGAGCCGTTCCCAACGAGCCTGGTCCCAGTTCATACAATGAGGCTAGCAGGCCCAAAAGTCTGTTGACAAGCCGCTTCACTGCCGCCGGACGTAGCTGACCGACAGCCCGGAGGGGCCCACGTTGACGAATGTGGTTTCAAGCCGGGGGTTGCTTTGGATTTCCTTAAGGAAATCCTCCATCTCGGAGGCTTGGGACTTCACATTGTGCGCGGCAATAGCGCCCCCCGGCCGCATCTTGGGCAGCACCATCTTCAGATAATGGATGTAGTCCGGTTTCCAGGCATCGATGAAAACCAGGTCGAAGGGGCCTTCGATGCGGGGGACTTCTTTGCGCGCGTCGGCCAAACGCAGATCGGCATAAGCGCTGAGACCGGCCAGCCGGAAGTTCTCCACGGCTATGTTGTGGCGCCCCTTGTCGATGTCCAGCGAAATGAGTTTGCCTCCGGTCTGGCTCAAACCCAGCGCCAGCCAGATGCCGGAATAGCCGTGCGCGGTTCCGATTTCCAGCACCCGCCGGGCTTTCAGCTTGACTTCCAGGTTGGCGAGGTTCTCGCCCTCGGCCGGCGCGAGGGTCATCCTCCCGG
>CAYSBM010000479.1:0-775 GCA_964429095.1 uncultured Solibacteraceae bacterium
GCCAGCATGGCCGGCAGCGCGCCCGTGGATTCGCCTACTTCAATCATATCGATGGCCAGAGCCGGAAAAATACCCGTACCGCTGAGTGCGTTCGACAAGGACTCGCCTTCCCTCACTTTTTGCCGCGCCGTATCCAGCGCCCTGCGGAGCAGCTGCGAGGGTAACGAATCCGTCGCAGTTTCCAGCGCCTGCACCAGAGGAATGCCGCCCATCAGCAGCGTGCTCAGAATCCGGGCCAGTTGCGCCACCTGATACTTGATCCAAATGTCGCCCAATAGCGGCGTCCGGCGCTTGAGGGAGTCGATGCGTGCCTGAGCGGATTCGCTCCGCGCCCATAGGCTGAACACAAAGCCAGCCGCAGCCAAAATGCCCACCCCCAGCAGGATGTAGTTGCGCGCTGTGGTGCCCACTGCGATCAGCAGCAAGGTCACCGCAGGCAGGTTGGCCTGCATACTCTCGTAAAGCTGCGCAAAGCTCGGCACAACATAAGTGACCAAGAATACGATCAGCGCGACCACCAACACGACCAGAAACGACGGGTACAACAGCGACAGCAGCAACTTCTTGCGCACCGCCAGCGCCAGTTTCTGATAGGCCAGAAAGCGGTCTAACACCTCCGGCAAGCTGCCGCTCTTTTCCCCAGCCATGACGCTGGTGACATAAATGGGCGGGAATGCCTCGGCCCGGCGGAATGCCTCTGACAACAACGCGCCGTTGCGCACTTCGTCTCGCACCTGCTTGACGTAACGGCCCAGTTTGGGATCGGTCAGGCGGT
>CAYSBM010000479.1:843-2982 GCA_964429095.1 uncultured Solibacteraceae bacterium
CCCGGTCTTCTGCATCCAGGGCTTCGACAAACTCGGCTCCCGGCGGCAACTTGAAACGGAACAAAGCATCGTCAACCGGCGGGTTCAACTTCTCACCGTCGAAAGCGTATTCCAGCACGGAACGGTCCTGACCGCGAACCAGCAGGCGCTGAATAACGTGGGCAGGCGAAACCAGAAACTCGACTTCGGTGTAAGGCAACCGGTCCGACTTAGCCGCGGCGGTGATCAGCATGCCCTCATTTTGCGGGCTGGCAGTGAAACTCCGGAATTCGCGGTCGAAATCCAGTTTGCCCAGCAAGAAGGCTAAGGGCGCGCGCAGATCTTCGCTGTCCTTGAGCTTGCTCCTCTCTGCCCGGTTCGCCGAAGGGCTATAGAAATATACGAACTTGCCATCGGAAATAAAGAGCTTGCCAGGCGGCTGCGAGTATTCCCAGCGCATGCGGCCGGGCTTGCGCAGCCAAAGGCGGCCGGCGTCGGTGCGGGTGCGGCCTTGCATCGTATATCGTTGAGTAAAAAGAACTTCCAGGGTGGCCGCGCGGTTATAGCGCCGTTCGACGGCCTTCAGGAGGGATTTCAACCCTGCGTCGGCGGCAAAGGCCGGCGCCAGCATAAACCACACCCCCAGCGCAACTGCTCTCACAATCATTCTGACGCTCCACACTCCTGGAACGTGCAGCCAAATCAGCGGATTGGCACGCAACGGATGTGGTAGGATCTCAGGCGTCCCGCCTCCGGGCGGAGAGTCTGAAAGGATCTTATGTTTCGCCGCGGATTTCTGACCTCAACACTCGCCGCTGTTCCCACCCCATCCAGCGGTTCCTCGCAATCCGACCCGATCCCCCTTTATAACGTTCGAGAATATGGTGCACAGGGCGGCCGGCACCGCAACGAGGCGGACCGGTTTCAGGCCGCCATCGACGCTTGTCACCAGGCAGGTGGCGGCATCGTTTACGTTCCGCAAGGAGAATATCTTTGCGGGACGCTCCGGCTCAAGAGCCATGTTACGTTGTACCTGGCGCCGGGGGCCATCATTTACGCCAGTACCAGACCGGAGGACTACACCGCAGGTGCAGCGCAGTTGATTTCCGCCCGCAAGGCTGAGCGCATTGCGATTCTGGGAGAAGGCGTGTTGCACGGGGGCGGCGCCGCCGATCTCGGCCGCCGCCCGGGCTTCGCCGATGAGCCACGGCCGAAGTTCCGCACCCAGGTGATCCTGCTCGAAGAGTGCCGCCAAGTGGCGCTGCGCGACTTCACAATTCTTTACAGCGATTCCTGGGCCTGCCATCTGCGGTTCTGCGAAAAGGTCGTGATCGATAGCCTAACCATTCTGAACAACTATTTCCGCACCAACAGCGACGGCATCGATCCTGAATCCTGCCGCGACGTGCGTATCTCAAACTGCCATATCACCGCAGGCGACGACTGCATCTGCCTGAAAACCGATAAGGGCGTTCCCTGCGAAGACATCGTGGTTACCAATTGCACCACGGAGAGCATCGCCACCGCTATCAAACTGGGCACCGGCTCTTTTGGCGATTTCCGCAATATTGCCATTTCCAATTGCACCGTGCGCAACTCGACAGTGGGAGGGGGCTTTTTCATTAAGGACGGCGGGGTGATTGACGGCGTAACGGTTTCGAACCTGACGGTTGAGACGCTGCGCGACCCCATGCAGGTGAACCCCGAGCGGTTGCGCAATATGATTTACCCCATCTTTATGGACATCGAACGGCGGTACGAACATTCGGCCGCCGGCGCGATGCGCAACATATTGTTCAACAACATTTTCATCCGCAGCGACAATGGGGTTCTGATCCAGGGCATGCGCGAGAGCCCCATCGAGAACCTGACGCTTTCCAATATCTGTTTCCAGGTCACCGCGGCTTTTGACTACAGCCAGACGACGAAGCACGCCGGTGGGACCGCGAATCCGAAGGACGATCGCATCACCGTTTACGCCCGGCATCCTTCCTATTGCACGATCGCCAACGCGCGCAACCTGTCGGTGGACAATTTGAGCGTGCAAGTGGACCAGGCCGTCTTGGAACGCTTCCCGCGTTCGGCGCTGGCGCTGTTAAACGTGAAGGGCGCAGTCCTGCGCGCAGTTCGAGGCGCCAGTTGTCCCGCCCTCTGTGCCAA
>CAYSBM010000480.1:0-2525 GCA_964429095.1 uncultured Solibacteraceae bacterium
AATCCACCCCCCAGCCGCTTTGATAGGTCACGTCGGAGTTGATCTGCCAGCCGCCGATGATCTGGTTCACAAATCCCGGGATATTGCTGGCCAGTGGTTTGCCTTTGCCGAACGGCAATTCATAGATGCCCGTCACCACAAACTTCTGCGGCGCGTCGATGTTCTGATCGGACTCCTTGACCAGCTTGGTGTCCTTGTAGTTGGTTATACCGCCGAAGTCCTGCGGATTGAGCGAACGGATCTGGCGGAGGTTCTTGCCGATCGAGTACGCCGACAGGAAGCTCAGCCCGTGAGTCAGCCGCTTGGTCACCTTGAAATTCACGCCATGGAACTGCTGGCGCCCGATCGGGAGGCTGTTGAGCGTAACGCCCATCTGAGGGAACGCATACATTAGATGCACGCTGGAGATGGTGGCTCCGTTCAGGCCGGCGTTGTTCGGAATCAGCCCCTTCATCGGGTTGGGAACCTGACCCGTGTAGTAGGAGGCGTCGATGGCTCCTGTGGAAGTGTAGGTCGCTTTGCCCATTTCACTGGCCGGAATGTAGTTCAGATTGTAACCCAGCAAAATGTTGCGTGTGGTGTTGCCGCCGTAGCCTACCTCCACCAGAATTCCGCTTGGCAATTCACGCTGGATGTCAAAGGAATACTGGTGCGTGTAAGGCAGGCCGCGATCGCGCTGGTAAGCCGCCACACTCTCGCCCAGGAAGCAGGAAGCGCCGCAGGACGAGCCGATGGGATCCAACAGCTTGCTGTTGGGGTAGGACACGAAAGCATTTTCCAGCTTCATGCCCGGGTACGGCGTGAGGCCGCCGGTCGCGGGGTCGCCAACCACCGCGGAGGTGGTGCGGCTAAAGTTGTTGGTGGTGCCGTTCTCGTCCGACCCCATGTAATACAAGCCGTAGCCGCCGCGTATGACCCACTTCTCGCCGAGCTTATAAGCGGCGCCGATGCGGGGCTGCCAGTTGTTCTTGTCCATGTCAACGATGGTGCGCGGCTGGCCGTTGACGCCGGCAAACAGTGGCACGCCCTTGAGCGGCAGTCCGGAGGCGGCAGCGATGGGGCTGGCCGCGTTAAGGTCCAGGCCATTCACCATGCGGTCGAACCGCTCCAGATTGCCCGTCTCGCCGTCCCAACGCAGCCCCACGTTCAGGGTCAGGCGGGGGTTGATCTTCCAGTCGTCCTGGATGAAGCCGGCATAGTAGAAATGCCGGTAAGCCGGGTCGATGTTCTTTTGGATTTGCGCGCTCGACGGTATGCCCATCAGGAAAGTGGCGATGGAGTTTCCGCTCACCGCGTCGGTGGTGTTGGCGTTGGCCTGCGTCCAGTTCTTGCCGAAGTAGTAATAGCCGGACGGATAGCCGCGGCCGGAATCGTTGCGGTTATATTGCCGGGCTTCCACGCCGAACTTCAGGAAATGCCGCCCCATCACCTTGCTGAAGTTGGGCTGCAAGCTGTAAGTGTCGCGCGTTCCGGGGCCAAAAGCGTCTGAGCCCACGCTCTGATAGTCCTGGAAATCAAACCGCGGGAACTGATAACGGGTGATTTGGCTCGTGATGGCGCTGGAGAAGCCAAGCTGCGCGGGATTGTACCCCGCGCCGATCGAACTACCCCCCGCCTCCTCCCAGCGGTTCAAACCGAAGCGCAAGTCGAAGGTCATGGTCGGTGAGATCGTCGAGGTCCAGTTCATCATTATGTTGCGCCCGTTGCGCAACAACGGCGCGTTGCGGGTCGGCTCGGCCGGGTTGTTCATGCCGAACACGATGGCCCGGAACTCCTGGAAGGGGTTCTCGTTGTAACGGAAGAACACGTTGTTCTTGGAATTGATAACCACATCCGTGCGCCCCACGAACTGGTCGAAGCTGGCGATCCACATTGATGGGTACGGATAGTTGTTAGCGCGCGCCGGCCCCACGCCCTGTGAAGTCGGCGCAGGGTAATAGGACAGCACTTTGGCCGCCACAGGATTGATCTGGCTGCTGGGAATCTTGTTGCCCGGAATCGGGGTGCGCGAGCCATTGGCCTGCGTGCTGTAAGGATCATAAATGGTGACCTGCTGGCCGGCACCATTATAGAGCTGGGTGAAGTCTCCGGTGCGGATCTCCATGATGGGAACGGTCTTAACGTCCGGGTCAGCCGAGCGCTGCCGCATGCTCTCCCAGCTCAGCATCCAGAAGGCCCGGTTCTTGGTGTTGACCACTTTCGGAATCACAAACGGACCAGAAGCCATGGCCCCGAACTGGTTGATGTGGTTTGGCGGTTTCCGGCCGTTGGGAAAGTACTCGCCGCCCACCGTCATCGGCTGGTTGAGCTCGCTCTGATTGGCGTTCAACTTGTCGTTCTGGAAATATTCAAACGCCGTGCCATGAAAGTCGTTGCCGCCGCTCTTGGTCACAATGGTGATCACGCCGCCGCCCGTGCGCCCGTACTGCGCGTCGTAAGTGTTGGCCTGCACTTTGAATTCCTGCACCGATTCGGTGGTCGGCGCGTTGATCACGGTGTACTCGGCGCGCACGTTGCTGAGGCCG
>CAYSBM010000480.1:2535-2976 GCA_964429095.1 uncultured Solibacteraceae bacterium
CTGCGCTGGGCGCGGTACGTGCCGGTCTTGAGCCCGCCCGCCGCCGCCCAGGCGATCTGAAACGGGTTGCGTCCCTGCGTGGGCACGTTGGCTACGATTTCGGTGGCCAGGGTTTGCGACCGTGTTGCGGTCTCGGTCTGCAACTGCGACACGGATTCGCTCACCGTAACGCTGGTGGTCAGTTCACCAACTTCCAGGGCTACGTCTACGCGCGCGCGGTCCCCGGCCTGCAAGCCGATGTTCTCCCGGACGAACTTCTTAAATCCGGTGGCTTCCACCGTCATCTTGTACTGGCCAGGAGCCAGGAACGGGGTCAGATAAATACCCGCTTCGTTGCTCTTGGTTGATGTGGTGGCGTTGGTTGCCAGGTTGGTAACAATCACGGAAGCGTTCGCCACAGCCGCGCCGGTGGAATCCGTGATGGTGCCGGTCAGGCTCGCG
>CAYSBM010000481.1:0-2968 GCA_964429095.1 uncultured Solibacteraceae bacterium
GCAGCGCCCGCTTTCGGGCTGAGCGGATCCGTGATTCTCACCCTGCGCCAGCGCGTGTGGGGCTCCAGACGGATTTCCGCCACGGGGACCTCCAGCACCTGTACGGGTGGGGCGTCTTTCCAGGAGACGGCGAAATTTTCGGGCGCCCATTCAAGCGTCCAGTCCCGGTCGAGCTCCATTACGATGGCGGGCTGCTTGCGGGCCGCCACTACAACGGGCGCTGCCCTTCGGTCGAAGACCACATAGTAAGCGCCCCAGGGCTTGAACCGCAGGTCCAGGCTGGTTCTCCCCGCCGTTTGCTCCACCATCGGTAGAGGCGCGATCTCACCGGTTTCCGGGTCCCATTTCTCCACGCTTCCGGAAGCCGCGAAATCAACGCGCCAGCTACGTTCCTCCGCCCGGCTGTTCACGAGAAAGTAAATCTCGCGATCACCCACGCGCCGGTGCAAGAAGCGCAGGTCCTCGGAGTTATCCCCGCCACTTACCCGCACGTCGCGCTGAAGCGCCGCATCTATGAACCGGAACATGGATTCGGCATCATCCAGTACGCCCCCACGCCCGAACAGCCGCCTGGAGATGCGTATCACCTCGGGATCGTCCGCGCCGTTCTCCGCCGAATGCCGCGGCATAACACCCAACGCCGCTACCTTCACGCCGCTGGCGGCCAACCTTTCGATGGCGCGGTAGGCCTTGAGCGATACGGTTTCGACCGCCGGCAACAGGATCACCCGGTAGGTTTCCGTTCCAATGCGGGCGCGCCCGCCGCCACCGGGACTGGCTCTCACCAGGCTGTCGGTGTCCACAAGATCGCAGTCGATCTGGCGCCGCACCAGCGTGTCCACCAGTTTGCCTGCCACCATCTGCACAGAGGAATGCTCCGAATCAATTCCCTTCACCTCCACCGGCTTCGTCGCGGTCAGTCCCATGCTCCAAACTTCCTCGGCAGGGTAGAGAACCGCCACGCCGGCCACGTGTTCGCCTTGGCTGCCTAGAAAACTGAGCCTGGCGGTGTGCCGTGCGAGCCTGTGGAAATGCGTCCAGTAAGGATTCTGGTAGAACCAGCTATTTGGCCAGTCGTCCTGGCTCTCCGGCGTCTCCATCTGATAGTGAAACAGGTGGAAGATGTAATAGTTGATCCCATAGACCGCCAGCATGTTCACGCCGTAGCGCGCCTCATCGAGAGTGATCGCCCATCCCGCTCCTCCCAGCGACTCCGCCATTACGCGTTTTCTTCCGTACAGATGGGCAACGGAGGCAATCTGCTTGGGCTTCCACGAGCCGATCACCCTCGGGAAGGTGTAGCGGAAGTCCTCGTTGTCGGTCCCGGAAATGTGCAGGTGCCGCATGGTGCGGAAGTAGTCGCCCTGGTCCTTGAGGTTCGACAGGCCTTCGTTGGTGTGGCCGGTCCATTGCAGATTGTGACGAGCACACCATTCCGAGATCTGGCGGAACCATGCGTCTTCATACAGGCGAGTGAAGACGTCAAAGTAGTCGCAGCGCGCTTTGATGCTGCGCGGGCCGCCGTTGAGAAAGATCAGCGGCAGCGCGTCCCGCAGCGGGTACCCCTTGGCCGCCTGGAAGCGCTCCTCCAGGACCGGATCCCACGCCAAAGGTATGTTGTGGATTTCGTCGAAAAACACGCCGGGAATCGTTTTTCCAAAATACTTGGAAAAGCGCAAGGCGTATTCGTCGTATGTATTGCGGATGAACTCGGCCACCGTTGCGGGATTAATGTAGTTGGGGAGTTCGTAAGCGCCGTGGGTGACGCGGAACTCGAGAATGCGCCATTTGCCTGGCGGCACGCTCCAGATCTCTCCGCGCGCGGCTTCCGCCGTCAGGTCGGTGATGGTCGCGCCGTCGATTTCCTGGCTGCGCGCCGCCCGGGCCGCCAGCACGTAACGCGCCCCGTTCAGCCGCAACGGCCATTGGCGCGGCCCGGTCACCTCGGTCTGCTTCATCGCCAGGCCCTGCCCGCGGTTCCTCTCAGGATTGGCGCGTATAGTGCGCCCTCCGGCGGCGCCGCTGGGCCACTTGTCTTCGTCGTACAGCCAGGCCTGGAAGTTGCGCCGGCTGGCGTAATCGGCCGTGGCGCCCACGGCATCCCAAAAGCGGGGGGAAAAGTAAGGCGTGGCGCTCTCGTCCAGCCCGGCCCGGGCGTGCAGGTATGCGCCATAGACGTCCTGGCTTATCATCCAGTCGATCTGCTGTTTGAGGCGGGCCTCGTCGAGGGTCCCGTTCCAAGCCCAAAAGGCCTGCAACGTGTACTCGCGTGGTGGGTTACGGAACTGCTCTTTAAGAGGATCGGCTCCAGGCGCCGGGCATACCAGCCCGAGCAGAAGGAGAAAAATAGAAGAGAAGCCTGTCCTTGGTGCTTTCATGGCGGTTCGACTTCTCTTCTAGAGTATTACAGTCCGGCCTCGCTACAGCCCGAGTTTGGCGGCGATAGCCATCAGGATTTCACGGTCCTTTACGGTGAATCCGTTATCCAGTTGCGAATAAAGCGCCGTATTCTTCACCGAAACCACCCCGCCGAGAGAAAAGAACAATTCCTCGCCGGGTTCCAGTGCCCGCAACGGCACCGGCACCGCCGGCACATCCGCCCCGGTAACGTTGGCGCCTGTAGGGGGAATGTAGACCGTGGCGGCTTCATTCTTGGAAAGAACCAGCAGGTCGGTCACCGGCTTGCCATCCTCCCCAATCAACGGCACGCCGTTAGGCGCCGTGGCGATGACAAAGTCATAGACCACGCTCATTTTGGCCGAGTTCTTGGCCGCCGGGTCGAACCAGTATTTCGGCGCCCGGTCGGGATTCCATTCCGGCGGCTCCTGGCCTGTCGCGGCCTTGTACTCATCCCGCGTCATGTAGACAGGAAACTTGTACAGCTTGGTAATCGAATAAATGGGGTAATTCAAAGCAGACACTGGAAAATCCTCCCCCTCAGGCTAGCGGCGGCACAAGAGGGCCGCAG
>CAYSBM010000482.1:0-1284 GCA_964429095.1 uncultured Solibacteraceae bacterium
GATGCGATAGCGTCCAGCTCAAAGCCGTTACCTGCCTTGGGCGTACCGGCGTTCCCAAGCCACATAGGCGCCGTTGAACGTCTCGCTTCCGCTGTTGTCGTTCCGCAGGAACACAGTCGTGAAGTGCGGGAATGCGTAAAGCAACTGATAGCGTGAAATGGTCGCTTTCCCCAGCGCAGTGTTGGCCGGAATCAAGCCCACAAACGGGTTCTTCACAGGCGCTGTGAGATAGTCAACCGCCGCCTGGTCGCGAGTAACGGAGGTCCCCAGAAATTGCGCTGGGATGAAATTGAGGGGAATACTGGCCGCAATGTGGTTCTGCGTATGGCCGTTATAGTTGAGCTCGATCACGTCGTTTTTGGAGGCTTGCACTTGGACGGAAAACAGCCAGCGGTTGCTGCGGGTAGGAATCACCTTACGCTGCGGCAGATTGATCCCCTGTCCAATGAAGGTCAGCGGCCCGTCGGCTGAGCCGCGGGGTGAGTCAATGCCGCTCGGGTAGGGGTTGCTCAGCGAGGCCAGGAAAGTCGCGCCATTATCGGCGGTGGCGACTAGGGGCGTGCTGGCGCTGTAGCCAGGCATATCAGGAGCAACCGGGGTCATTGAGTAGTAGGTGATGCCGAAACCTGTGCGGAAGGAAAGGCGGCGTGCCAGCACGTTCGGATTCCAGGCCACGCCGACGCGCGGCTGCCAGCGTCCCCATTCCCGGTCCCACCACCCGTTGGGCGCGCCGCTCTGGCCGGGATACAGAATTCCGCCGTTGACTTTGAACTGGGATGCCGGTAGAGCCGGATCCGGACTGGCTGTATAGTTCGCAATGGCTTGGGAAGCAATCGGGCTCGGCCCGTTCAGCCAGCCGGTGGTCTGGCGGTTGTGCTTCTCGTAATTGGGGCTCTCCATGTCGTAACGGAAGCCCAGGTTCAACGTCAGGCTGGGCGTCAGTTTCCAATCGTCTTGAAAGAACAACGCGTCGGAGCGGCCGCGGAGGGCGAAGCTGCTGTTGTTGTCCACTGAGCCGCCGGAGGGAAGACCGAGCAAAAATTGCGCCATGTCGGTTCCAAACCCGGGGCTGGCGCTCAAGCCCGGCCCCGAGGCGTACAAGCCGCTGAAACTGAAATTGCCGGCGGGATTGCCGCTGTTCCAAATGTTGTTCTGTTGCTCGCGCCCCTCCCATCCGAATTTCATGGTGTGCCTGGATTTGGTCCAGGTGGCCATTAACGTCGCGAAGTAGTTGTAGTCATGTTCGATGTACGGAGAGCCGCCGCCGAAGCCGGTATAGCCCGT
>CAYSBM010000482.1:1294-2966 GCA_964429095.1 uncultured Solibacteraceae bacterium
CGGCAGCAGGCAGGATTGGGTGGTGGCATGCTGGCCCGTGCCGAAACTCATCCCTGGGAACATGGCCTGCGCCAGCCGGCTCACATAGGAGGCTGGAAATCCAAGTTTCGCCGGGTCAAAACCGAGACTCCGCGGCACGCTGTCCTGCGTGTAGCGTGTGAATCCCAGCCGGGCATTCAAGACCATAGTGGGGCTGATGACATGGGTGTCGTCGATGGCGGCGTTCCACATAGGCCAGTCCGCGCCACTGCCGGTGGCAATGTTGTGGAACAGATTGCCGGATTCCTCGGTCCGGGCATACTGGCCGACGGAAACAAAGAAACGATTCTTTGAGGAGAAATTCAAGTCCAAGCGGCCCAGGAAGTTGTCATACACGTTGTACCGGTTGACCTGCGTGAAGTAATTATTCTCGAGCAGGCTGCCGCCGCCGATGGTGGGCAGCGGGACATAGTTCAGCACCTGCTTTGTAATGGGGCTGATCAGGCTGGCAGGAACCTGGTTGTTGGCAAACGGCGCCCGGACGATCTTCCCGGTTGCATCAATGCTGGTTTGGAAGGGATTGTACACTGTCACGCCGCGGGCCGACAGTTGCGAGAAATCACCAGTGCGCATCTGTTGGGTGGGCAGCGTAGCGTAACTGGAACCGGGTGCGGAATTGCGGATTCCTTCATAACTGAAAAAGAAGAAAGCTTTATCTTTGCCGTTGAACAGTTTAGGCATGACCACCGGGCCACCGACGCCGCCGCCAAACTGATTGAAACGCGTCGGCGGTTTGCGCGCCTTGTTCAAATTGTTGAAAAACGAATTCGCGTTCAGTTTGTCATTCTGAATGTACTCGTAGAGCGAGCCGTGAAATTCGTTGCTGCCGCTCTTGGTAGTGACGCTCACCAGTCCACCGCCGTTGTGGCCATACTGGGCGTCAAAGCCGTTGGTGACAACCTGAAATTCCTGCGTGGAATCAGCCGGAGGCGTGTAGGCCAAAAAGCCGCTGAACAACCCCCCGGGAGAAGTGTTGGGGATACCGTTCAGAGCGAACTCCACCGAATACCGGCGGCTTCCGCTGATGGACAAATATGAATTGCCGCCTACGTCGTAAGGCATCAGGCTGTTGAGGAAACCGGCGGGAATGACTCCCGGCGCCAGGCGCGCCAGCGCGTAGGGAGAACGCCCCTGCATGGGGAGTTCCTGAATCAGGAGCTGATTGATGACTTGGCCCTGATTGGCAGTGGTGATATTAAGCAACGGTGCGGCTGCGGTAACTTCCACCGTCTGCTGAACTTCGCCGATTTGCATGACAATGTTTCTTCCGACGCTGGCGCCGGTCTGCACTATGATGCCGTCCAGGACGGCGGCTTTAAACCCAGCTTTTCTGGCTTCCAGCCGGTAAGTGCCAGGCTGAACGAGGGGGAAATTATAAGCGCCGGATGAGGTCGACACCGTCTTGGCGCTCACGTTTGTGGCCACGTTGGTCAGCGTCAGTTCGACGTCCGGTATGGCGGCTTGGGTGGAGTCGAGCACCAAACCTGTCACTGTGCCTCGGTACTCCTGTCCCATCGCGGCGAATGGGAAGAAGTAGAGGGAGAACAACGCCGCCAATATGCAACTCAGCATTACAATTTTCTTCTCAAACATATAAGTCACTTGCCTTTCCTTGAGGGGTGGGATCTAGCAA
>CAYSBM010000483.1:0-2954 GCA_964429095.1 uncultured Solibacteraceae bacterium
GGATGAACACCTTCTCGGACACAAGCCACGGATAGGCTTCGTGTTCATAGATGTTCATGAGCCCGCCCATCACCACCAGCCAGTCGAAACTCCCGTGAGATGGAAGTGCCTCGTTCCGGTAGAGGCGCGTCCGGGTGACGCTGTGCCCTCGCGTCTTGGCCCAACGTGCGATGTAACCGGCGTCCTCAAACCACATGTGCAGGAGATAGTGAACCCGCAAGGTCATCCGTTACGAATGTCAAGGTTCTCACCTGTTGTGGACCAGTTCAGGTTGTTTCTCCTCGGTCTGGCGCGTATAAGTACGGACCGAATCAACGGGCGAACGGGAGTGGCATCGGCCCGCACTCCGCGACGAAAAGATTTCTGTGAGTGTCTGAGACGCGAGTATGCCTTTGCGGTCAGTCGCTGCGGATCGTACGGTAGCCAGCAGCCCGGCGGCCTCGACAGGACTGACGTGGACGCCCATCTCGGCCAAGACGTGCCGGACAGCCGCGCCGCCAGAGTGCTTGCCTAACAGGATTTCGCTCGCCTGGCCGCCCACCTCCTGTGCCGGGAATGGCTCGTAAGTGCGGCGATCGGCCAACAGTCCGTGGACGTGGATTCCCGCCTCATGGCAGAATGCGCCGCGACCGGTAATCGGTTTGCTCACGGAGATTGGCCTGCCAGAGGCTTCGGCCACGTAGTCGGAGAGGGCTCGGAATTGCCTGGGATCAATGCCCGACGCCTTGTGGAGCGTGAGTCTCAGGGCCATCACAACTTCTTCCAGGGGAGCGTTGCCGGCTCGCTCGCCCAATCCATTGACGGTGACATCGGCGCTAACGACTCCGGCCATCAGGGCGGCAAGGGTGTTCGCCGTCGCGAGCCCCAAGTCGTTGTGGCCGTGAAATCCCAATGCCAGTCCAGGGAAACTGCCTCGCAATGAGGAGACAACGGCGTCAACTTGGAAGGGGTTCCAAACGCCCACGGTATCGGCGAGACGGAAGCGATCCGCTTTAGCACTTTGGGCCGCCTTGGCACAACGGGCCAAAAAGCTGGGAGCGGCGCGGGAGGCATCCTGAGCGCCAATGGAAACATAATCAAAGCGTTGCCGCGCGTAGGCCGTCATCGCGGCGATCGAGTCCAACACCCAAGCTTTCTTCTTCTTGAGGGCCCGAAGGTGAATCGACGAGATGGGAAGGGAGATATGGACAGCATCCACGCCACATGCTGCCGCGCGGTCAATATCTTCCACACGCGCTCGGCACCAAACGGTCAGACGGCAGGACAGGTCTAGCCGCGCCACCGCGCGGATGTCAGCGATTTCCTCGTCACCCATAGCCGGCGTGCCGACTTCGAGTTCTGCCAGGCCAGCATCGGCAAGCATACGGGCGATTGTCACCTTCTCGCCACGCGAAAAGGCGACGCCCGGCGCTTGCTCGCCGTCGCGAGGCGTCGTATCGACCAGCCACATCCCTGCTCTGCCGGGTCTCTTGCACATGAGCGTCCTCTCAAAAGCGGTTATGCCATCATCAGCGAAGCGACGGGTTGATCTTGCTCCAGGGCATCGAGAATCTGGTCGATCTTCTCTTCGGTCACGCCGAAGTACCACCACTCCTTGGGGTAGATCACGAGGATCGGTCCTTTCTCGCACACGTTAAGGCAACTCGTGGTTGAGACGATGGCATCCAGTCCACGGTCGCTGATCTCGGCCTGGAGGTACTGGAGTAGTTCCGCTGCCCCTTTGCGATTGCAGGAGCCTTGGGGATCACCGTTGACGCGAAAACTGTTGCAGAGAAAGAAATGGTACTGGGGTTTGTGCATAGGACAGTCTCCTTGTGTGTCTACATGCAGCCCAATCCGCTGCCAGCGCAGCCGCTACCACAGCGGTGCTGCGTTCGTAACGGGGCGCGGATTTCCACGCCACGGTAGATCGCTTCCAGCCCCTCCTCGATCAGTCCTTCCATTATCACGACTTTGACGCCGCTGGAGGTCAACACGGATCGGGGCGACTCGCCAGCGCTGGCGACCAACAGGGCGCGGCAGTCCTTGAGAACCGTCGCGAGTTCGCGCCATCGCTGCT
Source organism: uncultured Solibacteraceae bacterium (assembly GCA_964429095.1). Classification (GTDB taxonomy): domain Bacteria; phylum Acidobacteriota; class Terriglobia; order Bryobacterales; family Bryobacteraceae; genus JAJFUV01. The sequence continues at coordinate 2,060 of CAYSBM010000483.1, forward strand.
GGCCACCGCCCGGCAGCGGCGTGCGCCGCGTTTCGACCAAGACAAAGGCGCCATTCTGGCGGCCGAAGATCGCCAATTGCTCCGCCTCGCCAAGATGCTGATTGACCAAAGTGCCTTCCAAGGTGGCCACCGCAACATGAGGTCGGTCCTCGCTCGGGTTCAGGGGAAGGCCGGCGGACGACAACAACCGCAACTCACACTCCGGCGGCACTCGTTCGCCCAGCAGTCCCACAGCATCGGCCCGGCAACGGGTACAATGCGACATTACGGCCAAGTAGCGGGCTGCCTCGGCTCGAAGTTCCGTCATCGCTTGGGACGAAGGCGGCTTGATGTGTGCCAGCGCAGTGCCGGCCACCGGATAGAGCGGCACGCAATTGATCACGTCTGCACCAAGCTCCGCCACCTTCCGGCCGATTTCAGCTATGTGATGGTCGTTGATCCCCGGCATGACGATCGTGTTGATCTTGACCGTCACGCCGTGCTGCTTCATCAACCGGATGGCCTCGGCCTGGCGCTGCCAAAGCAGTCCAGCCGCCGCAGCCCCGTGATAGACTCGTTTGCCGTCGCGGACCCAGGCGTAAATCGCGGCCCCGATCGCTGGATCGACGGCGTTGATCGTGAGCGTGGTGTGACTTACGCCGAGCGCGGCCAATCGGGCGGCTTGTGGCGCAACACCAAGGCCGTTGGAGGCGACGCAGAGCAGTAGGTCAGGCCATCGCTCGCGAACAAGCGCGAAGGTTTCCAGCGTCCGCTCCGCGGTGGCGAACGGGTCGCCGGGACCGGCAATTCCCACGACCGCGATTCGCCGGTCCTTCTCTAGGACGCCCTCCAGGTAGCGAATAGCCTGCGGCGGGGTAAGCAGCGCGCTGGTCACGCCCGGTCGGCTCTCATTGGC
>CAYSBM010000484.1:0-227 GCA_964429095.1 uncultured Solibacteraceae bacterium
CATTCCCTTCCAGCGCAAATTCTCACACCGTTCCACGGCGGGCCCACCCCGTCCCTCATTTTCCATGGAAGGCTCCTTTCCGGATCACCCCTTGATCCCGGCCGCGGTCAACAGCGCCCGCTTCACGGCCACGCGGGCCAGTTGCACCTTGTAAGCGTTCTGGCTTAGCGGCGTAGCGCCCGCAACAGCGCGCTCGCCGGCTTCGGCGGCCAGTTCAGGGTTCAGGG
>CAYSBM010000484.1:237-2952 GCA_964429095.1 uncultured Solibacteraceae bacterium
CGCGCGCCGAAACCACCAGAGGACCCTTGATGCGCAAGGCCACTGAAGCGGTCGCCAAGGGCCAATCGAGCGCCTCCTTCTGACGCACTTCGTAGGTCGCGTTACGCGCGCGCACGCCCGGAATCAAGATCTCCGTTAGAATCTCATTCGGCTCGAGCGCGATTTCCCGTTCTCCCTCGCGGGCGGGCGCCACGAAGAACTTTTCCACCGGGATCTCCCGCGCGCCTTTGGCGGAGACCGCTTTCACTTTGGCGCCCAAGGCGGTCAGGGGCGGCCCTAAGCTCGACGCGCTCACGAACCACGCCGGCCCACCGCCGAAAATGGCGTGATAGCGATTGTCCCCGTCCGGCACAAGAGGTTTGCCGGCGGCGTCTCTGGCCAGCAGACCGAACCCTTTCCGGAAATACCAGCAGCGCGGCCGCTGGCACAGATCGCCGCCCGCCGTGCCCATATTGCGGATTTGCGGGCTTGTAACTCCGCGTACGGCGGCAAGGACGGCCGGGAAATCTCTAAGCAGGGGGCTCTCGCTTATCTGCTCGAAGGTGGCCAGCGCGCCGATGCGTACCCCGGCGGCGGTCTTTTCGATTCCGGCGAGTTCCTTGAGCCCTTTGATATTCACCACCCGCTTAGGCGTGTGAATGTATTCTTTCATCAAGGAAATCAGGTCCGTCCCGCCGGCCAGGATATCGGTCTCGCCCCAGCGCGGAGCCAGCAGCGCCAAGGCTTCCTGGATCGTTGCCGGAGAAGCGTAAGCGAATGCTTGCATCAGGCTTTCCTCCCTTCCAGCGCCTCGATCACCCTCGCCGGTGTGAGCGGCACAACCGGCGGGCGCACTCCAATCGCGTTGGTGACAGCGTTGGCGATGGCGGCAATGCCTCCGATCGTAGGCGGCTCGCCGAGCCCTATAACACCCCGCCGGTCGTGTTCAGGCGAGATGTCCAGATGGACGATGATCTCGCCGATATCGCCGATACCGGCCAGTTTGTAGAACTCCATGTCGGCGTTCAACATGCGTCCGGTGAGCTGGTCCATCACCCGCTCTTCGTACAAAGCGGCGGCGACGGAAAGAATGCAGCCGCCATAAATCTGGCTTTCGGCGGTCTTAGGATTGACCACCAGACCGCAATCCTGCACCGCCACCAGACGGTTCATTTTGACTACTCCGGTCTCGATGTCCACGCTCACGTCGGCTATCTGCACGCCGCCCACGCCGCCCGTGTTCAGGCCCATAGGGTTCTGCGGATCGTTGTGGCCGATTTCGCTGATGGTTTTGGTTCCCAGCTTGCGGCAGGCCGCTCGCCAGGAAAGCGACTTGGCGGGATTGCCCTTCACTTGGATCCTGCCGCTCACCGCTTCCAGTTCCTCCGGGGCCGCTCCCAGGCTGGGGGCTATCACTTCAAACAGTTTGGCCAAGGCGTTCACAGTGGCCTTGCGGGTTGAGCTGGAAACCCCGCCCACGGTGGTGGAGCCTCCGCTGGCTCCCGATGGGGGGTACTTGTTGTCCCCGATCAGCACCTTCACGGCAGAGACTGGCAACCCCAGAGTCTCGGCCGCCACCATGTTAATCACGGTACGGGTGCCAGTGCCGAGGTCCTGCGTGCCGATCTTGATTTCCACCGAACCATCGGGGTGAATGGTGGCTTCGCACTTGCTGTCATGCCCAGCTCCGCCCCAGGTGCAGATACCGATGCCCAGGCCCCGCCGCAGGTAGCCGGATTGCTTTTCACCACGTGGATGCCAAAGCTTCTTCCAGGCAGCGAGTTCGGCAGCCTTCTCCAGTTGGGAGCGGTAGACTTCCGGCCGGTCAGTCAGTTCCACGTTCTTCAGGAACACTTCCAGGGGATCGAGACCGGCGGCGGCAGCAAAATCTTCAATCGCAGCGCACGTCAGATAGGAGACTTGCGGATGGTTAGGGGCGCGCCAGGCCCGTGCGCTGCCGGTGTTGATGGAAACGGTGGAATGCACAAAGCGCCGGTGCGGAACTTTCGTAAAAACGTAGGGAAGCAGGCCGGGGGCCAGCCCTCCACCGCCCACACCGCCGGTGCCCCAGGTTTCCGATTGCCAGGCCGTTATGCTGCCGTCTTTTTTCCCTCCCACTTTGATGTGGGCAAAAAACGCCGGCCGGTTGCCCGCGATTTCCAGGTCGGTGGCGCGGTCCAGGAACAACTTCACGGGGCGGCCTCCGCTCTTCTTCGAAAGGTTCGCACAGATCACGCCCCAGCGGTCTACGGAAAACTTGCTGCCATAGCCCACACCCATGTGCTGTTGCATGACGTGGATGTTGGAGGCTGGCACGTTCAGGCTTTTACCGAGCTCTCCAGCCAGCCCGCTCACGTTCTGCGTGCTGGGCCAGTAGTCGATGGCCGCGCCTTTCCACTCGATTACCTGCCCGTGGGTCTCCATCGTGCAGTGGGTAATCACAGGAATCCCATAATGGCCTTCCGAGGTTACTTCTGCTTGGGCGAAAGCCTCGTCCGGTTGGCCCTTCACCATCTGGCCTCCGCGTCTCACCCGGGCGCCGGGCTTGGCATAGTCTTGCTCCCGCACCATGTGTGGCAAGACTTCATAATCCACCTTCACCTTGCGCAAGGCATCCCGCGCGATTTGTTCGCTCGTGGCGGCCACGGCTACGACTTCGGTCCCAGCCCATTGAATCTCCGTACCGGGAGCAGAGATGATCTCCACCGCCGCAACGCCCTTGACTGCTTCTGCATC
>CAYSBM010000485.1:0-312 GCA_964429095.1 uncultured Solibacteraceae bacterium
GGAATTCCGTATTCATGCCGATGGCTTCCAGCGGCGACCAAAAGCTCCGGCCCGGCACAGCGCGGTAGGGGCAGGTAACCAGGGCTAGTTCCGGGCAGGCAAATTCGGCCGCCACACGCCGCAAGAAATCACGGCCCACGCGGATATCGCTGTCGCTCATCACTACCAGGGAGTGGCGGGAGTGTTCCAGCATCCTGGCCAGGCTGAAGATTTTGGCGTTGGGGTAGGGCGGCTCGCCGGTACCGATTAACTCCGAGGGCACCTCGGGATACTGCCGGCGGAACCAGGCGGTGGTTTGATAGGCATATCCGT
>CAYSBM010000485.1:322-2951 GCA_964429095.1 uncultured Solibacteraceae bacterium
TACTGCCGGCGAAGTTCCTCCACAATGGCAACAGCCGGATCAACGGAGGCGCGGACAGCGAAGAGAATCTCAAAACAGGGATAATCCTGCTCGAAAAAGCTACGCAGGTTTTCTGGCAGCCCTTCATCGGCGCCGGCCAGCGGTTTCAGGATGCTGATGGGCTCGGCATTAGACGTTGGCCGTATAGTGCGTGCACGGTACCGCCGGGCGGCCGCCACAGTCAGACCGCAATATACGGGACCGCCGCAGACCAGAATGGCCAGCAGCCACGCCGGGACTCCTGCCATGAGCCACTATTCCGAGACCGCACGGGCCGCAACCAACTCCCTGATCTTGGCGATGAAGCCGGCAAGCGGAAGCGTGCCCTGATCGCCATGTTTGCGGTTGCGCACCGACACCGTGCCGGCGGCGGCCTCGCGGTCGCCGACCACCAACATGTAAGGGATTTTCTGAAGTTGGGCTTCGCGGATCTTCAGGTTGACTTTCTCCTTGCGGTCGTCCACGGTTACCCTTAGGCCGGCTTCGCGCAAACCGGCCGCCACCGATTGCGCATACTCCAACTGGCGGTCGGTGATGGGCAACACCGCCACCTGGACTGGCGCCAGCCACACCGGGAAAGCGCCGGCGTAATGTTCGACCAGAATGCCGAAAAAGCGCTCCAGCGATCCATACAGCGCCCGGTGCACCATCAGGGGCTGATGGGCCTTGCCGTCTTCGGCGATGTATTCCAGGCCGAAACGGCGCGGCAAAGTGAAATCGAACTGCACGGTGGAAAGCTGCCACAGCCGCCCGATGGCATCCACCAGTTTGACGTCAATCTTTGGCCCGTAGAATGCGGCCTCGTCGGCCATCACCTTCACTTTCATGTTCAGCCGGGATGTGGCTTTGCGCAGGGCGTCCTCGGCCAGTTGCCACTGTTCCGGCGTGCCATCGTATTTACCGCTGGCGCCGCCATCCCAGGTGGAAAGCTCAGCTTCGTAATGCTCGAAACCAAAGGTATGCAGCACGTCCTGGGCGAATTCCAGACAGGCCACGATTTCGTCTTCAATTTGGGCTGGGGTGCAGAAGATATGGGCGTCGTCTTGCGTAAAGCCGCGCACGCGCAGCAGCCCGTGCATCACCCCACTGCGCTCATAGCGATAGACAGTTCCCAACTCGCCCAGCCGCACCGGCAGGTCGCGGTAGCTGTGGAGCTTGTTCTTATAGATCAGGATATGGAAGGGACAGTTCATGGGCTTGAGCTGGTACTCGGCGTCGTCCAGCTCCATGCGCTTGAACATGTTCTCGCCGTAAAAATTGTAGTGTCCGGAGGTCTTCCAAAGGTCCGCCCGCGCCACATGCGGCGTGTAGACCAGCCAGTAACCACGCTTGACGTACTGGTCCCTCATCCAGTCCTCAAGGATGCGGCGCACCACGCCACCTTTGGGGTGGAAGAAGATCAGGCCGGGTCCGGCAAGCTCCTGGATGCTAAACAAGTCGAGCTCTTGGCCCAGTTTGCGATGGTCACGCTTCCTGGCTTCCTCGAGCTGCGCCAGATAGGCATCCAGCTCCTTTTGGGTGAAAAAAGCCGTGCCGTAGATGCGTTGCATCTGCACATTCTTTTCATTGCCCTTCCAGTAAGCGCCGGCGATGGAAAGGAGCTTGAAAGCCTTAATTCTGCCGGTAGATGGCACGTGTGGGCCGCGGCAGAAATCCACAAACCGGTCCCCCAGGGTGTACTCAGTGAAGACGTCGGGCGCCTTCTCGCTGATCAGCTCACACTTAAGGCGCTCGCCCATTGCGGCATACTTTCTTAGGCCTTCGTCTTTGGGCGTCAGCTTACGCTGGTAAGGAAGATCCTGCTTTTGTAGCTCCCACATGCGCGTCTCGATGGCTACAAGATCTTCGGGCGCAAAGGGCTGGTCGCGCTGGAAATCGTAGAAAAAGCCGGTTTCGGTGGCCGGTCCGATGCCCAACTTGGTTTCCGGAAACAGGTCCAGGACGGCGGCAGCCAACAGGTGCGCGGCCGAGTGGCGGTAGACATCCAAGGCTTCAGGGCTCCGCGTGGTCAAAATTTCCAGAGTGGCGTCGGTCTCCAGCGGACGAGTGAGATCGTACAATTCTCCATTGACTTTGGCGGCGACAGCGTCCTCAGCCAAGCGCGGGCTAATGGCGCGCGCGACATCCAGCGGCCGGCTTCCCGGCGGCACCTCCTGCCGGCTCCCATCCGGCAGTGTGAGTGAAATGCTACTCATAAGGCGTGATTTTCAGAGTAACATACCGCCTTTGAGCGGCGCGTCATCGTCACGCTATAGTAATAGTTGTAGCGGGCGCGGAGAACGCCGCATGGGTCCAACCAACCGCCAATCAACAACGCAGGACGAGGGCGACCTGGTCGCACGCGCGCAACGGGGTGACACCAGCGCATTTACCGAACTGGTGAACCGTTATGAACGCCGAATCTACCGCTTGGCCAGAAACATCACACAGAGTGACGAAGATGCCGAGGACGTCTTGCAAGAAGCATTCTTGAAGGCCTATGAACACCTGGACGGTTGTCAAGGCCAGTCTAAGTTTTACTCCTGGGTTGTTCGCATAGCGGTCACCGAAGCCATTATGAAGTTGAGCAAGAGCAAGTCGGACATGACGG
>CAYSBM010000486.1:0-2950 GCA_964429095.1 uncultured Solibacteraceae bacterium
GACTCCACGTGCTCGGGGGCATTTTCTAGGAGGTCTTCTTCGCGGGGACGTTGATCACCGGGATCAGCGAGTTGCGGGCTTCGGCGGCGGGTCGCTTTAGGTGGGCCAGCTCCTGGTTGAGGATGGCGACAAACTCCTCGATCTGCTTTTGCATCTGGGCCATTTTCTCGCGCATATTGAGGATGATTTCCACGCCCGCCAGGTTCACGCCCAGCTCGCGGGTCAGTGGCAAGATGACTTCCAGCCGTTCCTGGTCCTCGTCGGTGTAGCGGCGCGTGTTGCCCTCGCTGCGCGAGGGACGCAGCAACCCTTCGCGTTCGTACAGACGCAGGGTCTGCGGGTGTATGCCGTATTGTTCGCTCACGGCGGAGATCATGTAACCTGCTTTGCCGCGTCGCTTGGCCATGTTCTACACCTTGTTCCAGATTTCCGCCCGGGGGTTCTCGGGATTGAGACGCGCATATTCGCGCAGCAGTTCCTTGGTGCGTTCGTCGCGGACCTTGGGCGCCTCCACCACGATTTCGACAATCTGATCGCCGCGGGTTCCTTTTCTGGCGTTAAAGACTCCTTTTTCCCGCAGCCGGAATTTCTGCCCGTTTTGAGTGCCCATCGGCACCTTCAGCAGCGCTCGGCCGTCGATCGTAGGCACCTCGATTTTTGCGCCCAGCCCCGCTTCTGCGATGGTGACCGGCACACGAATGTGAATGTCATCGCCGTCGCGCTCAAAAAACGGATGCTTTTCGACCCGAACCGTAATGTAGAGATCTCCTGGCGGCATGCCCTGGCTTCCGGCGTTGCCTTTGCCCGCCACGCGCAAGCGCGAACCGGTTTGCACGCCCGGCGGGATGCGGACCTCCACGGTTTCGGTCTTAGCGACGCGCCCGTCACCCTGGCAGGAGGGACAGGCGTTGCGGATTCTGCCCTTGCCGTTGCAACGCGGGCAGGTCAGATTGAACCTCATGGCGCCGGCCAGTTGCGTAACATTGCCCGTTCCCTGGCACTCGGGGCAGACAATGGCCCCGCTCCCGGCCGAACCGCTGCCTCCGCAAGCGCCGCAGCTATCCTGGCGATTGATGTTGAGGCGAATCTGGGCGCCCCGGATAGCCTGCCAGAAGTCCACGTTCAAGGCGTATTCCAGATCGGTGCCGCGCTCGGGGGCCGCCGTTCGCTCCTCCCTGGCGCGGCCGAAAAACTGTCCAAACAGATCGTGGAAACTGCCGCTAAAGGCGCCTTGCGTTCCGGCGGATCCGCTTGCCGCCGAAGACCTTGAGCCGGAGGAAAAGAAGTCCGAAAAATCAAAGCCTCCGAAACCCATATTCGGATTCTGCTGGTAGCCGCCGGCGCCCGCGCCGGCATAGGCGGCATCGGAATAAAAGCCGTACTGGTCGTACATCTGGCGCTTCTTGGGATCGCTCAGGACGTCGTAGGCCTCCTGCATCTGCTTGAAGCGCTCCTCGGCCGCCTTGGCGCCCGGGTTGAGGTCCGGGTGAAACTTGCGGGCCAAGCGCCTCCACGCCTTGCGGATGTCTTCCGCGCTGGCTTTTCGCGAGACTCCCAGCAGCTCGTAGTAATCCTTTTTCGAGGCCATAGGTCAAGGCGGAGGACGCCCGGGGTGAACGGGCCTCCATCCGCCACCTAAGATTACTTCTTCTTGTCGTCTACGTCCACAAACTCGGCGTCGACGACGTTATCTTTCGGCTTGCTTTCATCGGCCGGAGGCGCACCAGCGCCGGAGCCCGGAGCACTTTGCGCGCCCGCGGTCTTGTACATGGCTTCGGCCAGCTTGTGGCTGGCTGTGGTCAGCTTGTCCATAGCCGCGTTGATGCGCTCCAGGCCGCCTTCGCGGATGGCCGCCTTGGTTTCCTCTACAGCCGCCTCCACGTTCTTGGCATCCTGCTCGGAGATCTTAGAGCGATGCTCCTTCAGCATCTTTTCGATGTTGTAAACCATGGCGTCGGCGCGGTTGCGAGCCTCGATCTCGTCGCGGCGGCGGCGGTCTTCAGCCGCGTGTGCGTCTGCGTCCTTGGCCATCTTTTCGACTTCGTCCTTGCTGAGGCCGCTCGAACTGGTAATGGTGATCTTTTGCTCGTTGTTGGTAGCCCGGTCTTTGGCCGTCACGTTCAGGATGCCGTTGGCGTCGATGTCGAAGGTCACTTCAATTTGCGGCACGCCGCGCGGTGCCGGCGGGATGCCCACCAACTGGAACACGCCCAGCAAGCGGTTATCGGCCGCCATGGCGCGCTCGCCCTGGTACACCTTAATCTCCACCGAGGTCTGGTTGTCAGAAGCCGTGGAGAAGATCTCGCTCTTGCGAGTTGGGATGGTCGTGTTGCGTTCAATCAGCTTGGTGAAGACGCCTCCGAGGGTCTCGATGCCCAGCGACAGCGGGGTGACATCCAGCAGCAGCACGTCCTTGACCTCGCCGCCCAGAACCCCGCCTTGCACAGCGGCGCCAATGGCGACCACCTCATCGGGGTTCACGCTCTTGTTGGGTTCCTTGCCGAACAGGTCGCGTACAATCTGCTGCACGCGCGGGATGCGTGTGGAACCGCCTACCAGCACCACTTCGTCAATCTGCGCGGGGGTGAGCCCGGCGTCAGCCAGCGCCTTCTTGCAAGGCTCGACGCAACGCATCAGGATGTCTTCCACCATCTGTTCGTAACGGGCGCGGGTGAGCTTCATCACCAAGTGTTTGGGGCCGCTTGCATCGGCAGTGATGAATGGCAGGTTGATTTCGGTTTCCAGCAGCGTGGAAAGCTCGATCTTGGCCTTTTCAGCCGCTTCCTTGAGCCGCTGCAACGCCATCTGGTCGCGCGACAGGTCTATCCCGTTCTCCTTCTTGAATTCCGTGATGATCCAGTCGATGATGCGTTGGTCGATGTTATCGCCACCCAAGTGCGTGTCGCCGTTGGTGGATTTCACCTCCACCACGCCGTCGCCCACCTCCAGG
>CAYSBM010000487.1:0-2687 GCA_964429095.1 uncultured Solibacteraceae bacterium
ACGCTTCGGTGAATTCACGGCTTGCAGCAACTACCCCAAGTGCAAGTATGTCAAGCAGAAGACCATCGGCGTGCGCTGCCCCTCCTGCGCCGAAGGCGAAATCGTCGAGCGCCGGTCCAAGCGAGGCAAGACCTTCTATGGTTGCGACCGTTATCCGGATTGTGACTTTGTCGCTTGGGCCAAGCCAATAGGGGAAGCCTGTCCCAGTTGCGGCCACCCCTACCTGGTCGAAAAGTGGTTGAAAAACGGCCCAGTCGTCCAGTGCCCCAACGCCGATTGCAAGTACAAGCGCCCGGCTCACAAGCCCGAAGCTGCGCTAAGCGTTTCCTGAAAGACGGCGCTACCGCCTGCCAGGCTCGCCAGTTCCTTGGTCCAACAGCCCATGCTTGCAAAATGCAAGCCAAGGACGGCTATGTTATTGCATTTTGCCGCCAACACTCCCCGCTCGGCCCTTAACCATCAGCAATTTCGCGCTTGGCAGGGCGCGTGCTCTTCAACTCGCCGTACGGCTGGTCATTCTAGTTCACAAGCTGCGCGCACCGTTTGAACACGCGCCATCTGCGTGCTCTGACTGACCTGCCCCGTAGGAAAGGAGCGGCAGTATGCCCGGAGGTTTTGGAATGGGTTCGGGACGCGGCGGCGGCCAGGGCCGTGGCGCTGGCGGCGGAGCCGGACGCGGACGTATGCGTGGCCCCTTCGCTGCCGGACCGGGTGGAGTGTGCCTCTGCCCCAATTGCGGCGAAAAGCTCCCGCACGTTCCTGGACAACCTTGCAATCAGCAGAAGTGCCCAAAATGTGGCGCTCCCATAACACGCGGTTAATTCTAGTCGAAAGGAGGTAATCAGCTATGCCATTTGGAGATCGGACGGGCCCTTTGGGACTGGGCCCCAGGACCGGGCGCGGCGCTGGATTTTGCGCCGGTTTTCCGGTGCCGGGATCGATGAACCCTTCCGGCCGGTTTGGCTTCTCCGGCTGGAGCGGCCGTGGCCGCGGCTGGCGAAACTGCTTCTACGCCACCGGTCTTACCGGCTGGCAACGAGCCGGTGTTTGGCCCTGGCTGGGATCCGTGTTCCCCGCCGTACCGCCAGAGAATGAACTGGCATTACTGAAAGGACAGGCCGGCCAACTCCAGTCGGTCTTGGAGAATATCCAAAAGCGCATTGACGAGTTGGAAGCCAAGACCCGTCCATAGGAGACTTGACGACTTGAGTGCCGCTTTCGTGCGGCGTGCGGCTTTGCGGAGGTCGCCTGGTCTTGGCCGCGGCGGCTTCCCTCGCACGCCGCACGCATTTGCACAAAGGGGGGGACTGTACCACATACCGTTGTGTGACTACGAGTGCAAACAGTACGGCGGAAGCTGGCCCTCGGACCCTAACCGGATTTCATCACCTGGCCGGATCGGCTGAGCCAACTCTCAACACCGTGATCTCAGACGTAATTGGCGGGATCAAGCGCATGATCGCCATCCCAGCCTCGCTTTCGGTCAGGCAGTCGAAGGAATTGCCGCATTCACCCAGCGTTTCCGGGCTAGGAGGTGCTCGGTCAACCGGTAGCCGCCGGGCGAATGAGAATCTTCGCCTCCTGTTTCCACCCCCCAGCGGAGGTGATCGCGGCCAATCCGAATGGACCAAGCGGCTCGAGGCCCTGGCCGGCCAGGGTGTTGTGTCTGTTGGGCGAAAAGACGGCGCGCTTTTCTATCAGGCTGGCGCCGCAACCCGCCGCGCAAACTAAAACGCGACGGAATCTGCTCTCAGCGGAGGACGTTGTCCGGCAAAACTCTGAGCGGACAATTCATCTGTTCGTCACGAAGCAAAGCGCGTTTTTATGATAAAATCGAGACTAATAACACAGTGCTCAAGAGGAGGCACCCTTAGGAATGGCTAGAAAAAGGACACCCGCATCTCTGCTCCCGGTCAGTTCCGGCGCGGGAGAGGCAGCCGCTGCGGCTCAGCCCGCTCTGGCGCCCAAACGAAGGCGTGCCCCAGCCGCGCCATCCAAGCCCCGCGCTCGTAAGACGGCTGCTCCGGCAGCCCAATCCGCGCCCACCAACGGCCAATACGAAGCTTCCTGCGAAATTGCCCGTGAAGATATCGCCCGGCTGGCTTACACTTTCTGGCAGGAGCGTGGCTGCCAGGGCGGATCTGCCGAAGACGACTGGTTCCGCGCTGAAAACGAACTTCGCAGCCGCCTGGCTTTGAGGGCGTAACGCCGGCTTCAGGCGTATTTGCGTAATACCGCCAGCAAACGTCCCTGTATTGTGACTTCAGAGGCGGGAACCCGGATGGGGGTCATGGCAGGGTTTGAGGGTTCCAGACGCACCAGATCTTCCGCCTCCCGGTAATACCTCTTCAGCGTCGTCTCGGAAGCGCCCACAAGCGCTACCACAATGTCGCCGTCGCGTGCTGTGTGAGTCTTTTCCACCAACACATAATCGCCGTCGCAAATGTGGTCTCCAATCATCGAATCGCCGCTCACCTGGAGCGCGTAAGTTTCCTGTTGCCCCGCAAAATCCGCAAATTCCAGCGCGTCTTTGCCTTCCACCGCTTCCACCGGCTTACCGGCCGCGATGCGTCCCACTAATGGCACGCTCGATGCCCCCCGGCCCTCAGAATGATCCTGATGCAGTTGCTCGAAATACCGTGGCGCCAGTTCCACCGAGCGGCTCTGATTGTAACCCCGCTTCAGGT
>CAYSBM010000487.1:2697-2948 GCA_964429095.1 uncultured Solibacteraceae bacterium
CTTCCAGCGTAGAGATATGCTTATGCACTGTCGCCAGACTTGCCAGTCCCAGGCCTTCGGCTATTTCCTCGTAGCTCGGGCTGTAGCCTTGGCGTGCTATGAAATCCGCGATGAAATCCAGGACTTCCTTCTGCCGTTTGGTGAGCGCCATGCGATTATCTCCCTGTAAACATTATGGGCGAACAAACAGAGAAGAGCAAGCGGCGACATCCCCTCATATCTAAGACGACACTGAAACCTGAATCCTTGAG
>CAYSBM010000488.1:0-2944 GCA_964429095.1 uncultured Solibacteraceae bacterium
CTTGCGCAGTTAAGGCCGGAGCGTTGTAAAGCTGAGCCGGGTCAATGGCTTCGTAATTCCAAAGAGCGAAGACGTCTGCATGAAGCGCCGTTGCAGGCGGGTTCTCGGCCGTATCACTTCCAGCCCCTGTAACAACTTCGGCCGACTCTCCCGGCACACCGAATAAGAGGCCCTGTCCGCGTGAATCCGTGTACTGAATGCTCGTAAGGCCAGACGCTTCCGATACTACCGCAACCCGGGGATGCGGGGAACTGCCGGCCAGGTCGGTCACGATGCGATTGATGCGGTCGGCAGCATTGGTTAGACCGCTTTGCGACCCGTAGTCTGCCAGGACAACATAGCCGAAGTTGACCTGCGGAGGCTTTTCGCGCCCCTGCAAGCGGCGGTCGACCCGCAGTATGCGGCCGACGAGTTGGACCCCGAAATCCGGGTCGCGCACCCGCCGCAGGGCCACCAGCACAAATGCGCGCGGCGCGTCGAAGCCAAGGGCAACCGCCATTTTGAAGATAAGGACCTTGCGCTGCTCGTCGCGCGCGATCGCCAAAACGTCCGGGTCAGGTTCGTCAGCCGTGTGGACAGCCACCTCGTCTTCCGAAAAGCCCAGCGAGAGGATTGTTTTTCTGGCTTCTTCCACGCTGCCGTCGCGCGACTCGACCTGCACCAGCAGCAGCGGCTCCATATTAACGCCAACCGCGTCCAGGCTGGCGCGTATTTGCCTATGAAGAGCCACGCCATGCGAGATGGCGGTCCGCTCAAGGTCGGCAATACGGGCGGTTTGCGCGTTTCCGTCGGCGAGAAAAGCGACGGCCCTTACACCCTGCTTTATTAGATCGGCGTCGATGCAGTCGCGGCGGCTTACCGAGATCTTCCGCACCTGGGTAATGCCGGCGGCGGCTTTGAACCTATCAATGTCGGCGTCGTTAGGGGTTGCGGTGACCAGGATGGCGAAATCCGGGTCGAGGATTTCCCGGTAGAAGCGGACAGCTTCCCCGCCGCGCGCAAAACCGTGGTGGGCCTCGTCAATCACGGCGCCGATTCTGAACCCGCTTGCCCGCAGGGTCGCCACATAATTGTCGATAGACGCCGCTACTTCGCCGTCCTGGCGGACTTGCCGGCTCTCGGCGTTGCGGGCGGCAACTGTCTGCCAGGTCATAACGTATACATCGCCTGAGCGGGCCGCGACAATATCCCTGTCGTCACGCACACTCCGCGTCCTGAGTCCGGGAAACTCGCTCTGGATTACCGCCTCCGATTGGTCCGTCAGCCCCCGGAAGGGCGCATACCAGAACCAAACCGTCTGTACACTTTCGGATACCCTTTCGGCAATATGTCCGGCAATCAGCGTTTTCCCAGCCCCGGTAGGCGCCTCGACAAGGACGCAGCCGGCGTAGCGGATAACCGCCCGGCGACCGGCCAGGTCGGTTGCCGCGGTCAGCATCCTGGCGGTCTCGACGAAGGCTTCCGCAACGTGTTCGATGGCGTCGGTCTGGAAGGTTTTCAGAGGAGTCGTCATATCCCCGCCCCTCCTTTCGGCAAGAAGCAGTTCGGCACTTTAATAACCGTTATGCCCGAGGCGTCCACCCGGTCGCGGATCATCGCCGGCTGCCAGGTGTAGACTATGCAGTTCGCATGGCTTCGAACGGCGGCCGAAAGAGCTTCGACGCTGTCTTCACGGATTCTAGGTATATAGACGACAAGCTTGTCGGCCGAACCCGCTGTCTGGATGGGCCTGCCGGCACCCGGGCCGGCTACCGGAAAACCCTCGCGCAGCTGGATCGCGGTCCACACCTCGGGGTCGCGCAGAGAGAGGCCGACTTTCCCATGCGTCATCTTGCGCAGTTTGAGATAGGCAAATCCGCCAACCTGCAACCCGCCGCGCCCGGCATGCCCCTCGCCGACCCGCCGGATGCGCTCGCGAAGAATGTCTCGGCAAATGTTCCGCTCCGGCGCGTCCGGGGCGGCCTCGGTGCTTGACACCATTATGAAGCGCCGATTACCACCGTCCTCCGCATTGAGGTCGAGGACCGCGTGAGCCGTGGTCCCGGAGCCGGCGAAAAAGTCGAGGACGATATCATTCTGGTCAGGCGCAGTCGCCTGGTCTACAAGCCCCTTTATCAGTGACAACGGCTTCGGATAGTTGAAGGCGCGCCTGCCCAGTATGGCAGTGAGAACGGTCGTGCCTTCCTGGTTCGTGCCGCTCACAATCGTGTTCTCCGAGCCAGCGTCATCGGATTCCGCCTTGGGCGTCACCCAACTGCTGATCGGCTGGGTGTCGTTGCGCAAATCTGCCTTGTAACGCTTGAAAGCCGGCCGTCCGAACCCCACCGGTTTGCCGACCCAAAACTTAAGGTCAGGCAAATCGCGACGGAGCAATTGGCCCTTACCGGCTTTAGGAACGTCTCCCCTATCAATCGCCGAGAGTAACTCTTCCAGTGTCCCCCACGTCTCAACCCGCTGTTCTACCGGGAATAAGATTTGACCTCGTTCAATGAACTCCTCCATGGTTCTTGCCTGAACCCGTTGACCTGGTTTTAAACGTTCTTCTGTTGCATAAATCCAAACACGATCAGGATTTGGTGGGTAGACTATCCCCGTCTTTGGATCAGTTAACGGGTAATACAGGTTCGGCCTTTCCGTAAAGGAAAACCCCATCGTAAGATTATCAGGGCGCCAATCTCCACGCGGGTCGTTATCGGGATTGCTGTACATCTCGTAGCTTATTTCCACACCCTTGAACCGGAACGCCGGCCCGGAATAGATCAGAACATGTTCGTGGTCGGGGCTGAGGAAGCACTCCTGATCGGCGTTGGACCCCTGACGGGTGCGCCACACGAAGGACCCGCGCCGCATCCCGGGCATGACTTCGTCCAGCAGCAGCTCCAGCTTGCTCCGGTTCTCGTCGGTGATGGGCCCCAGAAGCCCGCCGTCCTCCGGCCGCAGGTCG
>CAYSBM010000489.1:0-2942 GCA_964429095.1 uncultured Solibacteraceae bacterium
GCCGCTGATGACGTTGGTGCCCATAAAGCACAGCTTGGGATGTTCCAGCGGACTCAAATCGTCCGCCGCATGACCATTGGCGAACTTCTCCACCGGCAACGATTCGCCGGTGAGCGCGGCCTGGCTGACGAAAAGGTCTTTGGCTGAAATGAGCCGGATATCAGCGGGAATCATGTCGCCCGCCGACAAGTGCACAACGTCGCCAGGGACCAACTCGTCAACAGCGACTTCGCACTTAACCCCGGCGCGGGTGACGGTTGCCGTGGTTTGCACCATCTCGCTAAGTTTTTCAGCCGCCCTGCTGGAACGGTACTCCTGCGTAAACCGCAGGACGGCGCTAATCAACACCATCGTGGAGATGATGATGGCCGCTTCAAAGTCCCGGGTTAGGGCCGCCACTCCGGCTAAGGCCAGCAGCAGCAGGATGAAGGCATTGTTAAAAGCATGTAGGAGATGGGTCCACCAAGAAACTGCCTTTTCGTGGACTACAGTATTGGAGCCATAAAGTTCCCTGCGCTGTTCGGCCTCCTCGATGGTCAACCCTTGGGTTGTGGCCTCGAATTCTTCCAGAACGCGCTGGAGATCCGGGTGCATGGCCCTTTCCAGCGCTGTGGACCGCCCTGGAACGGCGTTGACATTTATCTCTTTGGTGGACAGGCCAAGCTGCATGGCGCACCTCCTGCCGGCGGCAGCGCAACAGGACTGCGGGCGCACGCAACAAGCGCACCTACTTATCGAGTTGGGGCGAGAATCGGGCCTGGCGGCCCGCCCTGCGGCGAATCCCCCGGCCGCGAGCGGCGCCGCTCAGCACCTTAGAGAAAAACCGCTTAGGGCTGAATGACGTTCGCGACTGTGTGGTGGAACGCCACCGGGCGGCCTGCCGGCAACGGCGGTTCATCCCGCTCGGTTGTTATGCTACTGCCACCAGTCGTTTCCATTTACGTATTCACGGAGCCTTCTCTGCTCCTTTGTCAGGTTACCTTCATTCGGCTGTTTAGGTCAACGAGAAATCTTCTCTAATACAAGACAAGCCAGCGGAAGCGCCCCGGGAGCATACTGCGAGTTGACAAAGGGTTGCAAGGCAGAACCGGGCTCACCTCCCAGCACCGCTTCGTTCCTGCTCCGGGGTCGTCTTTCGATCCACACATGCTGGAGCGGTCTTAAGGCGTGGAATCCGAAAGAGGCGTTGCTGGATTCAGAGCGGCTCGAAGGGGTAGACTGCAAGGGAGATGGACATGTCCTGCCGCGCCACGAAAATTGTGGCCACTCTGGGGCCGGCGAGCGACTCGCCCAGCACCATCCGGGAACTCATCTTGGCCGGAGTGGATGTATTTCGCCTGAACGCCTCCTACGGCACGCACGAAGAACACGCCGCTCGGGTGCGGAACATCCGGACTTTGGCTTCCGGGTTGGGCAGCCACACAGGCATCCTGCTGGACCTGCAAGGGCCCAAGATACGTCTGGGCAAGTTCCAGGGCGGGGAGGCTATGCTCCAGAGGGGTGCGCGGTTCACGATCACCGTCGAAGCCGTAGTAGGCAACAAGGAGGGGGCCTCGACGACGTACAAGAATCTGGTCCGGGCCGTGCAGCAGGGTGCCCGGGTGCTGCTGGCGGATGGCGCCGTCGAGCTCAGGGTGCTCAGCACCAGCCAGACCTCGGTGAACTGTGAAGTAGTCTCCGGTGGGGTTATCGGCGACAACCGGGGAATCAACTTGCCCGGGGTGCGCGTGAGTGCGCCGTCGCTGACCGAAAAAGACATCGGCGATCTGGAGTTCGGCATTGATCAGGGAGTTGATTTCGTGGCGCTCTCGTTTGTCCGCACCGCTTCAGACGTGCAACACCTGCGCCAACATCTCGGAAGGCTGGGCTGTCGTCTGCCGGTGGTCTCAAAGATTGAGAAACCGGAAGCATGGACTCACCTCGACGAAATTCTGCAAGTGTCGGACGGGGTGATGGTGGCGCGGGGCGACTTGGGAGTGGAGACGGCGCTTGAAAAGGTGCCCACCATGCAAAAGACGATTATTGATAAGGCCCGCCGCCGCGGGTGCTTCGTGATCACGGCCACGCAGATGCTAGAGTCCATGGTCGAGCACCCGGCGCCCACCAGAGCCGAGGTGAGCGACGTAGCTAACGCCATCTACGATGGAACAGACGCATTGATGCTTTCGGCGGAGACCGCGCGCGGGAAGTATCCGGCCGAATCGGTCCGCATGATGAACTCGATCGCACTGGAAACCGAATCCAACATCCGGCGCCATCCGGCAGCCCTGACGCCGGAAGAACCCGGCGGAGACCATGCCCAGATTGTGGCCGAGGCGGCATATTTCGCGGCCCGGTCGGCGGGAGTTGCCGCGTTGGGCGTCTTCACCGCCAGCGGATTCAGCGCGAGAATCATTGCCCGTTACCGCCCGCCGGTCCCCGTCTTTGCGTTTACTTCGGATCCGGCGGTGGCGCGCCGGCTCTCGATTGTGTACGGAGTGGTTCCCCTGCTGGCTCCCGCCGTGCAATCCACCGATGAGATGCTCAGCGTCATGGACCGGGCGCTGATCGCATCAGGACGGCTCAAGGAGGGTGATGATATCGTGTTCGTTGCAGGCCAGCCGGTGGGCGTCGCGGCGGGCGTGCGGGAGGCTGTCGAAGCGATATTCCAGGTAGCTCGCCAGCAGATCGTGGTGCCCGGCGGCGTTGAGCGGCCAATACACCTGCTGCTGATTCCAGTGAAAGTAGAACGTCCAGTGCTGGACATCACGGGTCCAGCCCCACAACCCAAAGATGAAACGCCCGGGCGGGTAGCCGCGCTGTGAGGCGTTGGCATAGTAGAGCGTCAGGTGCCACAGATTATCGAGGTAATCGTCGCCCGATGCCATCAGCGAGCGCAGCCAGAAGGCTTTCCAGGCGGCAGCGTGCTGCTGGTACAGATTGGCGACGCCGCGCTGTTGCGC
>CAYSBM010000490.1:0-2933 GCA_964429095.1 uncultured Solibacteraceae bacterium
CAATACGCGCAACGAGCGGAAGTTGAAAGACCAGCAGCAGTTGCTCACCGAGGCCCGCCTGGAAGCCCTGTCCAGCCAGATCAACCCGCACTTTCTGTTCAACACGCTGAACTCGGTGTCCTCTCTGATCCGCACCGACCCGGAGAAAGCCCGCGAGGTGGTGTACAAGCTCTCAAACCTCCTGCGGCGGCTGCTGCGCAAGCACGACAACTTCAATCCCCTGCGCGACGAGCTGAACTTCATCGACGATTACCTCGCCATCGAAATGGTCCGTTTCGGCGACAAGCTGCGCTTCATCAAGGATGTCAGCCAACAGCCGCTGGATTGCCCGGTGCCCAGTATGCTGCTCCAGCCCTTGATTGAGAACTGTATCCGCCACGGCTTGAGCGGCAAGCTGGACGGCGGCACGATCCGGCTCTCGAGCCAGTTGGTGGATGGGCGCTTGCGTCTGGTGGTGGAAGATGACGGCGTCGGCATACCGGAGGCGCGGCTGGCTGGATTGTTCGATCACGGCATCGGTGTCAGCAACATCAACGAACGCCTGAAATTGTTCTTCGGCTCCTCTTACCGCATGTGGATCGACAGCCGTCCCGGCCAGGGCACCCGCATCGAGATCGAACTTCCCCAAGTTGCCGCCGCCGCTGGGCCTGTTTGACGCGCAGTGAAGGCAGCAGCGCGGACCCGCTTTTGGATACAGTAGTCTGACGGAAGGAGTGAATTTATGGAACCGGATCGTAGAGGGTTTTTAAGAGAATCGATCGGCGCCGGGGCTGTGCTGGCCGCGCCGCTGTTTGTTCCCCGCAAGGCGTGGGGCGCCAACGACAGAATGGCCTACGGGGTGATCGCCACCGGAGGCCGGGGCCGTTACCTGAACAAGGAATTTCTCAAGGCCGGGGCTGAGTGCGTGGCCCTGTGCGATGTGTACGAACCCAACCTGGAACTGGCCCGTCGGGATGCTCCCGGAGCCAAAGCATACGTGGACTACCACGAATTGTTGCAGCAGCCGGGGATTGATTTCGTGGTTCTGGCGGGGCCGGATCACCACCACTGCCCCATGCTGCTGGCCTCGCTCAAAGCTGGCAAAGACGTCTATGCCGAAAAGCCACTTAGCCGCACCCTGGCCGAAAGCAAGACCATGATCGACGCCGTGCGCGCCAGCAAGAAAGTGGTGCAGATCGGCATGCAGCGCCGCAGCGCCCCCGCCCTTTACGAAGCCAAGAAGATCGTCGACGAAGGCCTGCTGGGCCGGATCACGCAAGTGAAGCCGCAGTGGCGCTGGAACTCCGCCAAACCCCTGGATAATTCACCTCTTCCGGGTAAGCTGGACTGGGCGCGCTTCCTCGGTTCAGCCAGGAAGCGTCCTCTTGAGCCCATGCGCTTCCGTTACTGGCGCTACTTCTGGGACTATGCCGGCGGAAACATGACCGACCAGGGCACCCATCTGATGGATGTGGTGCTGTGGTTTATGAACGCACAGCCGCCCCAGTCCGCCGTGATGCAGGGCTATGTCGCCAAGGCCACCGGCAGCGAACACCCGGAAGTATTCTGCGCCGTCTTCGAATTCAAGGATTTCATGGCCACCTGGGAACTTGACTACTGCAATTCTTACGAGAACGGCTGGTCCATCACCTTCCTCGGCGATCGGGGCACGCTCATCCTGGACGAGGCGGGCTACCGCGTTTACAAGGAACCTTGGCCAAAGAACAAGACGCCGTTTATTGAGAAGGATGCCCCAGTGCCTTTGCAGGCGCATATCCGGAACTTTTTGGACTGCATCAAGACCCGCCAGGATCCCAACTGCACAGTCGAGATTGCGGCCCGCGCCGTGGCCGGCCCACATCTGGCGAATCTCTCTTTCTTGAAAGGGCGCAAAGCGAAACTGGGCGCCGATCTGGTGAAAGTCAGTTACGCCTGATCCTGGGCGTTGCTAGCGCACCACTCCTTCTAACGGGCTGCTGGCGCGGGCGTACAGCTTCTTGGCCATGCGGCCGGCCAGATACGCCAGCCTGCCGGCCTCGACTGCCAGACCCATGGCGCGCGCCATCTGGACGGGGTTCTGCGCCGCGGCGATGGCCGTATTCAGCAACACGCCGTCGTAGCCCAACTCCATGGCCAGCGCGACGTCGGAAGCAGTGCCCACGCCCGCATCCACGATAAGCGGCACTTCGGTGATCATCTCGCGCAGGATGCGGAGGTTGGTCATGTTCTGGATGCCCAGACCACTGCCGATGGGCGCGGCCAACGGCATCACGGCCGAAGCTCCGGCATCGATCAAACGGCGGGCGTTGATCAAGTCGTCGTTGGTATAAGGCAGGACCACGAAGCCTTCCTTCACCAGCACCCGCGTGGCTTCCAGCAAGCCGGCGTTATCCGGGAAAAGGGTCTTTTCATCGCCGATTACTTCCAGTTTGACCCAGTTGGAAAGACCCACTTCACGGGCCAAACGGGCCGTGCGGATGGCTTCATCGGCCGTGTAGCATCCCGCCGTGTTCGGCAGAAGGAAATACTTTTGGCGATCTACGAAGTCCAGCAGGCTTTCCTTGGCCTTGTCGGTCAGGTTTACCCTCCTGACAGCCACCGTCACCACCTCGGCGCCGCTGGCCTCATGGCACGCCGCCATCTCCTGGAAAGTCCGGTATTTTCCCGTTCCGACAAACAGGCGCGAGCGGAACATGCGCCCAGCAATGCATAGAATGTCGTTCATCAAATCCATTCTACCCTCTGCCGGGGCCTGGAGCTGCCCGGCGCCTTCCGTGGCGGCTTCGCCGGCTTCGCGCCCGGCCCGGGTTTCGGGCGCCTCCTGGCAAAGCGGCGGAAAATGCGTATGTTCCTTTCTTGTGATGTATAATACAAGTGTCGGACTTGGATAGTGGGCGAAAGAGCACTTATGAGTTGGGTCTGTGTTTTACGCGGTGATGAAATAAGAAGGCGAA
>CAYSBM010000491.1:0-2931 GCA_964429095.1 uncultured Solibacteraceae bacterium
TTGGGCAAGCAGTTCCGGCGCGTAGCGGCGCAGGTTGGGCACTCCGTACGGATTTGCGACATGCAGATGCCCGCTGTCCGGTCCGGCGATCGCGGGCAGGGACGGGGCTTCGGGAAAGGCAACCGCGCTCGCCCCAGGACGGTGTAGAAAAGCACGCCGCCCTTCGTTGCTCACCAATGCGATGGTCGTGGCTGTCGGAGCCTCGCAGCGCGTCACGCTGGAGATATCCACGCCGGCCTGGGTAAGCTTTGCCAACAAATAATCACCAAAGGCGTCGCGGCCCGTCCAGGCCGCCAGCCGCACCGGCACGCCCAGCACAGCCAGCGCCAAAGCGGTGCTGGCGGCGTTGCCGCCCAGGCTCGGCTCAACTGTCTCGACCCAGCAAGTGGTGTCCCACTCGATGGCGTCCACCGGGCGGACGAGCACGTCGTAAACCATGTTGCCCGCGCACACCACGCCGCCGCGAATCTTCAGACTCATTTCCTACAAGGAACCTCCGGCCAGAGCTTCCAGAAATTCGGGGGGCAAGTCCCAGCGTCCGTGCACCAGGCGGCCGTCCGCGCTGAAGGCGCCGCCCACCAGCACTCCGCTCAAATCGCGGGGATTGGCTTGCTTGCCTTCCTGCGACAAGAGATCGCGGAGTAGCGCGGTGAGGCCTCGAAGCTGGGTGGCAAGGACCGCGGCGGCATCCGTTGTCGGGCAGGTCACTTCGAGAAAGGCGGACAGCTTGAGACCCTCGCGGCCCAACGACAGCATCACTTCATCGGACTGCTGCATGGCTTTGACAAACAGGCGCATACCAGCCGGCCAATCCCTCTGCTTGCGCAGCGCCGCCGCAGGGATGCGCAGCCATACGGGGCGGTTCTGTGGCGGCGCAAAGGGGGGCGGCCCGCCGTGCTTGGCCTGGAGGCGCGCAGCCGCCCATTCGTCCTCGCTCACCGCCAGCGCCATCACGTCCGGCCGCAGGGGGAAAAACGAAATGTGGCGTTTGGGACGGCTGCCAGCCATGCGGCAAAACGCATTCCGGCAGACGCCTTGCTGGGCGGTGACATATTCGCGCAAGGTGCGCCACTGGAAGCGGCCGCTGGCCACCACAAACATTCCCACGTCCTCGAAGGCCACCGCCACTTTGTCCAGGTCCTGGCGGTAGTCGAAGCCGCTTTGTTGCACGAATAGTTTGTATTCCGGCTCCTCGGCGACGCGGTTACCCGCAAGTGTTTCCAGCACGCCGGCCCGGCGCAGCGCGTCTATGTCGATGTACAGGACCACAGCATCCGGCTTGGCTGACTCGATCAGGCGGCGGACCACATCCTCGGCGCCTCGCGACCGCAGGTAGGCGGCGATTGCCAGGGCCACCACACATACGCCGGCCGCCAGCGCCACCAGCCACCAGGGGGAAAAGCGCTTGTTCACGATACGTCCAGCTTACAACGCCGGCGCAATTTCGGCGGCGCGGGTCTGCCGCCAGATCTCCAGGTACGGCTTGAGATTGCGCATCATGTCCCGGAACTGGGGAATGGTCAGCGATTGGGCGCCGTCGCTGAAAGCCTTCTCCGGATGGGGATGGACTTCGACCAGGACGCCGTCGGCGCCGATGGCCACCGCAGCGCGCGTCAGCGCTGGGACGATGCTGCGTTTGCCGGCGGCGTGGCTCGGGTCCCCCAAGCCCGGCCGGTGGGTCAACTCGTTCAGCGCGGCGCCGGCGCCGATGTCGCAAGTGTTGCGGGTCGCAGTCTCAAACGTGCGGCTCCCACGCTCACACAGAATGACGTTGGGGTTGCCATGCGCCACAATGTATTCGGCCGACATCAGCAATTCCCGGATGGTGGAACTCATGCCGCGCTTAAGAACGATAGGCCGGTTGGCCCGTCCAACGGCCTTGAGCAGCGCGAAGTTTTGCATGTTGCGGGCGCCGATTTGAATGATGTCGGAGTACTCGGCCACCAGATCGACGTCGCCGTCCGACATCAATTCTGTGACGATGGCCAGCCCCGTCGCCTCTTTCGCTTTGCGCAGCAGCTTCAGGCCTTCGACCTCCAACCCCTGAAAGTCGTAAGGAGAGGTGCGGGGCTTGAAGGCGCCGCCGCGCAGAAGCTTGGCGCCCGCCGCGGCGACCGCCTCGGCGGTCTCCATGATCTGCGCCTCGCTCGCTACCGAGCAGGGACCGGCGATCACCACGAACTCCTCGCCGCCGAACACCGTGCCGTTGACGCGGATCTGCGATTTCTGAGGCCGGAACTCCCGGCTCACGAACTTGTAAGGCGCCGAGATGCGGACCGCCTTTTCCACCTGCGGCATGGCTTCCAGGGATTCCAGACACGGCGTCACGTCGCCGATGCCCACCGCGCCGATCACGACGCGCTCTTCCCCCTCGATGGAATGCACTTTGTAGCCAAATTCCCGGATTCGCTCACATACTTCTTCAATTTCGGCGCGCGTGGCGTGCAACCGCATGGATACGATCATGGCTTTTCGTCCCCTCCCCGCCGGCCATGCACAAATAAAAAACCCACTCATCCGAGTGGGTCGGCCGGCTTTACCTTTTCGATGCCCTTTGGACCAACGCCACTCTTAACGAGCAGACGTAAATCGACGGTACCAATAGCTAAACGACCGTGCGATGTCCAAGTGCATCAATCCCGATTATATGTCCCCGCCCGCCCCGCGCGCAATTGGCCCGGATTCGCAGCTCTAGTCCGTTTCTTCCCGCACCGGGAACTCCGGTGAATCGGTCCGGGCCGTCTCCATAACCCGCCGGATCCGCTCGACCAATTCGGGATGAGCGGCGGCAACGTTATGACGTTCGCTGATATCAGACTTCAGATTGTACAGTTCGATCGCCGCCTGGCGCCCCTTGCGGACTCCCTTCCAATCTCCAAGCCGCACAGCCTGCTTGAATCCTCTCTCGTGGAACTCCCAGTACAGGTATTC
>CAYSBM010000492.1:0-2927 GCA_964429095.1 uncultured Solibacteraceae bacterium
ATGTTGACGGCGATCAAGGAAGTCGTGACCTCCCAGGCGCACCACCTCCGGACGGCATAAACGGAGGCGTTCCCCAACCGCCAAGCGATCCGCCAGGGATCGGCCCAGCACCGCCGAAGATCCCGATGCCTCCCAGCACGGAGGCCCATCCGCCGCCAACGGGCGCACTGGCCGGCGCGTACCCACGTCCGCCGAACAGCCTCATCAGCATGCGCGCGACCTGGGAGGTCACGACTTCCTTGATCGCCGTCAACATGGCCGTCTTGAACGCGTTCCCGATTGCCGACCACACCGACTGCGACTTCGACACGAGCGCGTCGAACACGCCTTCAGCCTGCCGCTTCAGCGAGTCGAAGATCTTCTGGTTGTGGTCGCGGATGATCCCGGCGGTTCGGTTGGCCGCGTTCTGTCGCGCCGCGTCGATCGCGGCATCGGTTGCCTCCTGGTTGGCCTGCCGGATCTCCTCCCGTTGCTGCGTGTACTCGGCGATGCGCCGCTGGATTTCCTCGGCCCGGTAGCCGAGCCGCTTCATCTCCAGCTCGTAGTCAAGCACCCGCTGCGAGGTTTCGAGATCGAACAGCCGCTGGCGAATCTCGTGGACGCGCTCCAGGTAGTCGATCTCGATCTCCGACTTCTGCTGCTCGACCCAGACCTTCTGCTCGAGCGTCTGCGCGTCGTAGGCCTCGAGCGTCCGGAGCCGCGCACCGCGTTCCACACCCGCACGCTCCTGCTCGATCTGGAGAAGTTCCTTCACATGTTCGAGGTTCTGGCGCGCGACCTCCTCGTTGTAGTGGAGCCGCGCCTGGAATAGTTCGGCCTCCCACGCCAAGCGCTGCTGGCGCACCTCGTCTTCGCCCTTGAGATAGTCATTGAGCGCCTCGCGGTTGTCCTTCTGGAACTTCGCCTTGAAGACCTCCCATTTCGAGGACAGTTCGTCGATGACAGCACTCCACGCTTTCGCGGTCAGCGCGACGCGCTTGCCGTCGTCCATCGTGGTCCACTTCTCGATCCTGGCGTTCATCTCGGCGATCTCGCCCGCAAAGCCGGGCATGGCCTTCGCGCGCGCCTGCGCCGCGGATTGGATCGCGTCCTGCTCGACCTTGGCCTGGAACTCTCGAATCTCCTTCGCGCGCTTCAGACGGGCGATTTCGGCCTCGGTGTCCTCTGTGGCGCCCCGAACCGTGATCCTCGGGCCCGCGTACTGCCAGGGAGATTCGTCCTCGAGGCCAGGAATGCTTCGCCGGCCGAGCACCAGATCGCGGATCTCGTCTTCCCGCATCCCGCGCTTCTTCAAGTCGTCGATCTTGAGCTTGCCGCTGAGGTCCTGCCGGAGCGCCTTTTGCTCCATGTCCTTGAAGCGCTCCTCCATCTGCTCCTTCATGTCGGAGTACTGCTTCCAGACGATTGCTCCGCCAGCAGCCACGCCAGTGATCAGAAGCGCCATGGGATTGCCGGCCATGGCGAGGCGACCGGCTTGCAACGCCAGAGTGAGGTCGCGCACGGCCTTGGCAACGCCCCCGATCATCGTCACCAGCTTGTACGTTGCCAGCGCGCCGCCGACCATCAGGACCATCTGGGCGAACTTCTCCAGCAGCCCGATGTTGCCGCCGAGCCACTTCACCAGATCGCGCAGCGCGGCGATGATCGCGCGGAACTCGTCCACGAACTGCTCGCCGATCTCCTTCCTGAGATCCCGAATCTCCTGCTGGAGCCGCGACAACTGCGATTCGGCAGTGCCCGCCGCGGCTGCCGCCGATCCCTGGATGGCCGCGCCGGCCTTCATCACGGCGTTGTAGCGGAGCTGGACCCGCTCGTTCTCCGAGAGCGTTCGGCCAAGCCTCAGTTCGGCCAGTTCGATCTCTTTGTCGAACTGCACCTTGATGCCGAGTTGCTTGAGGGCGCGCTCGTTGCCCATCTCGATCGAGCGTAGGATGCCTTCGAGCGCCTCGGGCGCCGACAGGTTCTCATCGAGCACCGCCGCATCTTTCGCCAGCTTCGCCAGACCCACGGCTTTCGACAGTTCGAGATCGGCCACGATCAGCCGGTTGATCGTACGGATGGCCGCCTCGTCCTCGAAAATGACATCCTGCACCTCCTTGGCCGCCGCTCTTGCCGCCTGCGCGGAGACGCCGTGAGCCTTCGCGAGCGCCAGGTTCGCGAGTTGCAGCCGCTCGACGTGCGCCGCGTCTTTCACCGCATCGATGGTGAACTCTTTCACCCACCGGAGTGCGGTCTTAATCGCGTCCGCGAGCAGGTTGCCGGCCGTGGCGCCCTTGATCATCGAGGCGGTCATCCCGTCGATGCCCTGCGAGGCGCCGCGCGCGGCTTTCGTGGCGGTCGCCTCGATATTCGACAGGTTGGTGTTGACGCTTTTGATGGACGCGTTCGCCCGGTTGGCATCGACCTCGACGACCAGCTCGAGCTTGTTATCGGCCATGGGAATTGATCCGCTCTTGCTCCAGCCGCTCGCGCTCCTCTTCGAGGATCAACATGGCGTAGAACTCGTCGGCGCGGATTTCATCGAGTGAGACTCGTACGCCCAATTTCAGTGCAGCCCGGAGATCGAGCGCGCGGCAGATGAGGAGGCCGGTTTCGTTCGACTGCGCCGCGTCGAGTTTGTCAAG
Organism: uncultured Solibacteraceae bacterium; assembly: GCA_964429095.1. Lineage (GTDB taxonomy): Bacteria > Acidobacteriota > Terriglobia > Bryobacterales > Bryobacteraceae > JAJFUV01. The sequence continues at coordinate 2,625 of CAYSBM010000492.1, forward strand.
GGTGCAGTGGTCGCAGCGGCCGCCGTCCTCCGGTGCGTCGGGACATAGGCGCGGATCGCACAGCTCCTCGCGCCGCAGGGCCCAGTGGATGAGGAAGCGGAGGGAGGGCCGCTCCGGCCACTCCCCGTTCAGAAGTTTGGGTCGCGGTCCTCCTGAAAGCCGGCGTCGAGCGCGTCGATGGCGGCTTTGACCACCACGGCCTGATGGATGACCGGGACTTCGCCGGCATAGCCCTCGGCCGCACGGGAGAGCTTCTTGTAGAGCGCGCCCGCGGCCGCCAGGTTGATGGTCAGCTCCTGCTTG
>CAYSBM010000493.1:0-2924 GCA_964429095.1 uncultured Solibacteraceae bacterium
CCATTAGTGCCATGGCCATACAGATGGGGGCCACGGTGTTCGACCTGGAAGAGGCCGAACTTTGTTATGCGCCGCAGTATGGCGCCGCCAAAGACCCGGTGAATCTCGCCGGCATGGTGGCCTCGAACGTGATGCGCGGGGACGTGGCGCTGGCCCCGTGGACCGGACTGGCAGGCTCCTCTGCGTTTCTGCTGGATGTTCGCGAACCCTCGGAGTGCCAGTGTGGGATGGTGGAGGGAGCGGTGAACATCCCCCTTGGCCAACTGCGCCACCGGTTGGAGGAGCTGCCGCGCGACCGTGAAATCTGGGTGAACTGCGGTGTGGGGCAACGCGCCTATTACGCTTGCCGCATTCTAAGCCAGCATGGGTTCCGGGCCAGAAATCTATCCGGCGGTTACCAGACCTACTGCGCCTGGAGCTTTGAGCCTCCCAAGTAGCGCGCGGCCGCGCTATTGGGCGCCACGGCCGAGCAGCATCACTTTGAAGGTGTGAAACAGGATATAGGCGTCCAGCGCGGGCGAGAGGTTCTTAATGTAGTAGAGATCGTACTCGAGTTTGGTGATGGTGTCTTCCAGCGTGTCCGAGTACTTATGGCTGATCTGCGCTAGGCCCGTGATCCCCGGTTTCACGCAGTGGCGCTGGCGGTAGTAAGGAATCTTTTCGGTCAGCATCCGCACAAATTCGGGACGTTCCGGGCGCGGCCCCACAATCGACATCTCGCCCTTCAGCACGTTGAAGAACTGGGGCAGTTCGTCCAGCCGCAGGCGCCGCAGCCAGCGGCCCACCGGCGTCACGCGCGGATCGTTCTCCGAAGCCCAGACGGCGCCGGTGGAGGCTTCGGCATCCTGGCGCATGGAGCGGAATTTATATAAGGTGAACGGGAGGTTGTTTTGTCCTACCCGGGTCTGGCGGAACAGCACCGGTCCCTGAGAACTCAGTTTCACCGCCACCGCTACCAGCAGCATGAGGGGCAGAGTGAGCCCTACGCCCCCCCGCGCGAGCACAAACGAGTAGAGGGACTGGAATAGCAGTTTGCCGGCGCTCGGCCCAAGTTCGGCCGTATAAATGAGATGGCCGGGGCGAAGTTCGCGGGCGCACACTCTGCCGAAGGCGTCTTCAAACGCGGAGGCGGCTTCCTCCACGCGCACGCCGGACAACCGCAAGTCCAGCAATTCGGTGACCGGCAAGCGGTTCCGCCTCTCGGTGAGGCCCACTACGATCCGGTCCGGCCTGTAGTGCTCGAAAACCTGGCGCAGCGCTTTCAATTCGCCCAAACGCGGCACATCCGGGCACAGGTCTTCCCCGGCGCCGTCGTCCAGGCAGCCGATGACGGTGAGACCCAGCTCAGGCCGCTCCTGGAGCCGTTCAGCGATTTCGGCCAGCACGGTGGAGCGGCCAAGAAACAGGACCTTTTGCGCTCCCATGACGGACAGTCCCGCGCTGCTGAACAGCAGGCGCCACGCCGTGAGAAGGACCAGGCAGAACGCGCTTCCCACCATCATGACCCACCGCGGCAACACCCAGCCAGGATTTCCATAGCTCAAGAAGCCTTGCACCAGAAAGGCCACCCCCAAAGCCAGGCAAATTTGCTGGACTAACAGCATCTTGCTGCGCACGCGCAGGTTGGTGTAAAGGTCCTGAAAATACAAGCCTGCCAGCAGGCTGGCGGCCACCACGGCAATGCGCGCCGCGCCGCTGTCATACAGCAAGAACACCACAGGATCCACGGCGATGCTCAGGTAACTGGCCAGGATGTAGCAGAAAAAGATGATTATGATCTCGGAGATCAACAGCGTGAGCACGCTGGTGGGTATGAATACGCGGAATAGACGCATGGCCGGCAACGATCCTGGCGGAACGCCAACCTCCCGCAAGGATATCACGCCCCGGCGTTCTCCCGCCCGCATGGGCAGGTTTGTGACTAAAGTCATGGCGGCGGACGCGCCCCATGCTATAGCTTCAGTGGGAGAGGAGAACCGTACTCATGAGAAAACTCTGGTTGGGCTTTGCCGCGGTCGTGGCGATCAGTTTCGGCGTACTGGGCTGGATTGGCACGCGCATCTACCAGGAGGCGCCGCCGTTGCCGGACCGCGTGGTGACCACCGGTGGCGATCAGGTCATTGCGCCGGGCGCCATTGCCCGGGGACAGAATGTCTGGCAGTCAATGGGCGGCATGGAAGTGGGTTCGATTTGGGGGCACGGCAGTTATGTGGCGCCGGACTGGACCGCGGACTGGCTGCACCGCGAAGCATCCCACGTGCTGGACGACTGGGCAAGGTCGGGTTTTGGGAAGCCATACTCCGAACTGGGCGCTGAAGACCAGGCCCGCCTGCGCGGGCGCTTGACAGCTATGTACCGGGCCAATACCTATGACGCTGCGGCTAACGCTATTCGGATCGACCCCGTCCGCGCCCGCGCCTTTGAAGCCTGTTTGGCGCACTACAGCGGCGTCTTCATGAACGGCAATACCAGCTATGCGATTCCGCCCGGCACGGTGCGCGACGAGGCGCGGATGCGGGACCTGGCTTCTTTCATCTTCTGGACGGCTTGGGCGGCTTCAACCAACCGTCCCGGAGATACTGTCAGCTTTACCCATAACTGGCCGCACGAGCCGCTGGTTGAGAACCGCCCTACGGGCGAAAGCGTTATGTGGACCGGAGTGAGCATTCTTATGCTGCTGGCGGGCATATGCGCCATGGTGTGGTGGTACGCCAGCGAAAGGCAAAAGGAGGAACTCGGCGCTCTGCCCTCTTCGGATCCGCTGAATCAGTGGCAACCCACGCCTTCTCAGGGCGCTACGCTGAAATACTTCTGGGTGGTGGCGGCGCTCATTCTGGTGCAGATTCTTATGGGTGTGGTTACGGCCCACTACGGGGTGGAAGGAGACGGTTTCTACGGCATTAAACTCTCGGAAGTGCTGCCTT
>CAYSBM010000494.1:0-1028 GCA_964429095.1 uncultured Solibacteraceae bacterium
ACAACTCAACGGCTATCCTCAAGCCGCGCCCACTGCGGGCCGATGGCGGGCAGGTTGAGGAACTGGTGCGCAAACTCAAAGACGCCCGCATGGAGACCTCCATTACTGAAGAAGACGCCAAGAAAGCTGCGTCGGGCTTTGCTAGCGGGACGGTGGTGGCCGTGGCGCGAGTGACCGATGCCGCCGGCACGCAGCAGATCGAAGTCCGCAAAGACAAGAACAACAACTACTTCGCCAAGTCGAGCGTGGTGGAGGGTGTCTATAAGGTCACCAGCGATCTGGGCGAAGGGCTGGACAAGGGATTGGACGATTTCCGCAACAAGAAGCTCTTCGATTTCGGCTTCAACGATCCGACCCGCGTCGAATTCCGAGATGGAGCCAAATACAGTGTCTACGTCAAAGGCGGCGACAAGTGGTGGCTGAACGGCAAGCAGGTGGACTCGGCGAGCTTGCAGTCGCTGGTTGATAAGCTGCGCGATCTGTCCAGTATTAAGTTCGTCGAATCCGGTTTCACCACGCCGTTCCTGGAGGCGTCGGTGACGTCCAAGGACGGCAAGCTGGTGGAAAAAGTCCAGGTTTCCAAGTCCGGCAACAGCTACTTCGCCCGGCGTGAGAACGAGCCCGCAGTGTATGAGCTCGATGGTAAGGCGGTGGAAGAGTTGCAAAAGGCCGCCGCCGAGGTAAAAGAATACCAGCCTCCCAAAGACCAGAAAAAGAAGTAGTAGGATAGGCAACAGCCTTTCTACAATTTGCATGAATGGTCTTCTGACCGACTTGTACGAGCTGACCATGTCGGCTGGCTACTTCGCCGCCGGCAAGGCCGGCGAGACCGGCACGTTCGAGCTCAGCATACGGCGCTTGCCACCCAACCGGAGCTTCGTGATTGCGGCAGGGCTCCAACAGGCCGTCGATTACCTACTGAATTTCGGCTTCCATGAGGACGAAATCGCGTATTTGCGCGGGTTGGCGCAATTCGCCCGCTGTCCAGCCGAGTTTTTCGAATATCTGAAGGGGCTTCGTTTCACCGG
>CAYSBM010000494.1:1038-2915 GCA_964429095.1 uncultured Solibacteraceae bacterium
CTATCTGCTCAACAACGTGCTGCCCTTCCGGCTGGGCGAGTTGGGGCGCGCCTTCCTGCTCGGGCGGAAGGCCAAACTCGATTTCATGGAAGTGCTGCCCACGATCGTGATCGAGCGCGACGCGGCCTTGGCCGCGGATCTTCCCGCGCTCATTGAGGCTCAGATCGCGGAGACCTACCTTTTAGCGAGCATCGGATTTCAGACGCTGGTGGCCACCAAAGCGGCGCGCATCGTCGAAACCGCCGCCGGCCGCAGCGTGGTGGAGTTCGGCACGCGGCGGGCCCATTCGCCCGAGGCTGGCGTGTTGGCCGGGCGAGCGGCTTATATCGGCGGCTGCGCCGGAACCAGCAACACGCTGGCCGGCTACCGCTACGGCATTCCGGTATTCGGCACGGCGGCCCATTCCTGGGTTCTGGCGTTCGAAGATGAGATGGAATCCTTCCGCCGCCTGCAACAGTTATTGGGGCCCGCGACCGTCTACCTCATTGACAGTTATGACACCATCGAAGGCGCGCGCAAGGCGGCGGCGCTGGGTGAGCCGATGTGGGGCGTGCGGCTGGACAGCGGCGACCTGGACGCCTTGTCGCGCCAAGTGCGCAAGATCCTGGATGAGGCCGGCCTGACAAACGCGCGCATCATGGCCACGGGAGACCTCAACGAGTACCGTATTGCGGAACTGGTGGCTGGAGGAGCGCCAATCGATGCCTTCGGCGTAGGCACCGAACTGGCCACCTCGGCCGACGCGCCCAGCCTGGGCGCCATCTACAAGCTGGTGGAGCTGGCCGGCCCCGGCGAAAGGCGCTACACGGCGAAATTCAGCGCCGACAAAGTGACCGTGCCGGGCGCAAAGCAGATCTTCCGGTATCGCGGCCATGACGTGATCGGCTGCGCGTGGGAATGCCCGAGAGGCGGCGAAGATGTGGAAGCCCTGTTGCGCCCGGTGATTCACCATGGCGAACTGGTGGAACCACTTCCGGATGTGCATGCGGCTCGCGCGTGCGCCGCCAGCCGGCTGCGGAATCTGCCCCCGGAATGCCGGCATCTGCATAGTGCGGGTCCTTACCGGGTGGAGCTAAGCGCCGCCCTGGGGGAACTGCTGGCCGAGGCTCGCAGGAGGGCGGCGGTATGAAGACGGTTTTTGTGGATGTGGATACGCAACTGGATTTCCTCTATCCAGCCGGGGCGCTTTACGTGCCCGGGGCGGAAAGATTGCTGCCAGCGCTCGGGAAGCTGGCGCGGTACGCGGCCGCCAACGGCGTGGTGGTGCTATCGACCGCCGATGCGCATAGCGAAAACGATCCGGAATTCCGTAATTGGCCGCCGCACTGCGTCGCCGGCACCGCGGGCCAGCAAAAACCTCAACAGACGCTGCTGGACCGGCGCGTGATCGTGCCCATGACGCTGGATGACTACACCCTGGAAGGTGCGCAACAGATCATCCTGGAAAAGGTTTCCCTGGATTGCTTCACCAATCCGAACCTGAACGCGGTGCTCGACCGGCTCGGCGCCCGCCGGTATGTAGTCTACGGAGTGGTCACCGAGCTCTGCGTGCGCTGCGCCGCTCTGGGATTGCTCGCCATGGGCATTCGAGTGGAGCTGGTCACTGATGCTGTGCAGGGCTTGGCCGCCGGAGATGCCCAGCGGACTTTCGAGGAGTTCACTGCCTCGGGCGGGTTGTTGACGACGGTGGAACAGGTCATTAAGCGCTAGGGTGGGCTCACCCGTCTGTAATGATGAACAAACGTTCAGATTTCGGGACAAAATGTGAATGGTATTCATCATTGCTGAACAAAGTCCATTGACAATTCTGTCTTCCCCCATAGAATTGACTCCTAAGGAGCGAGCCCCTATGTGCAGAGTGATGACACTTACAGATT
>CAYSBM010000495.1:0-2914 GCA_964429095.1 uncultured Solibacteraceae bacterium
TTTGACACTTTCGGCCCCATACCTGACAGTCACCCCTACTCGCTGGGTGGAGCAACGATCCTGGACGCGGAAGTGGAAATACGCGTCCTCGGCATGGCGGACGAGGACCGGATCAGGACTCGCGGTCCGTGGGAAGTCTTGGTTGGAGGCACATTGGTGGGACAGTTTCCTCCCAATTCCGCCAGCTTTGCCGATCAAATGGTGTGGACATACCTCTTCTCGGTGCCCGTCGGCCTTCTTGGCGTATCCTCCGCCGAAGTCAAACTCAACACGAACGTCCCGGACCTGATCGACGGTTTCGCCGTGGATTATTCGGAACTGCGGCTCACGGTGACTGACGCTGAAATCCCGGAACCGGCGTCAATGTGGCTGCTGGGCGCCGCCCTTGGCGCGCTCCCGCTGATTGGCAGGCGTCTTGCGTCTCGCGCTTGATTCGGCATCATCTTTTTGAGATGACTTAATTCGACGGCTAGTCTTCCCACCCCAACAAGCGTATCCTGGAAACGGAAGGGCGTCGTGCGTAAAATCGCTCTGCCGGTCTCGAGTCTATCCAATTCCGGTTGGCTTCGCGCTGGCCGGTCCCATCCCGCGAGTCATGTTCCTGCAACGCAAGGAGGCTGCTATGCCATCGGAAAGATTCGAATTTCGCATTTCTTATGGGAAGCTTCTGTTCTGGCTTTTCATCACGCTGGTCCCGATTGCCGTCGTAGGGTTGTACAGTCTGTCTCACAGCGAGAGCGCGCTCCGGCGGTCGGTGGGCACGCACTTGGCTAGCATCGCGGAATCAACTTCGGCGGAGGTATCGCAATTTGTCCATGAATGTGTGCTGGATGCCGGAATCGTCGCCATCGAACCCACCATCATGGCCGCTGTCGTGAACGCTAACAAGGCGTACGCCGGAGTCAGCGACGCCGCATTCAACGCCCGCGTAAACGAGATCGAGAAAATCTGGAACACGCCCGCCGCCGCCGGCATCGTGGACCGGATTCTCGCCTCACCCGCATCCAAACTTTTGCGGCGGCATCTTGACCTCGACCGCCGCCTGCTGCGCATCACCGTAACCGACGAGCACGGCGCGGTCGTTGCCGCCACTCACAAGACCATCGATTATTTCCAGGCTGACGAGGATTTTTGGCAGGCCATATACGCTCAGGGTCGCGGAGCTGTAAATCTCACGGATGTCCTTTATGACGAAGTGACCAAGTCGCACTACATTGGCGTCGGTGTGCCGGTGCTGGAGGAAGGCTCAAACCGCTTCTTGGGCGCGGTCGACGCCCTGGTGGACATCTCCAGCCTGTTTCCCATTGTGAACCGCCAGCAGGTGGGGCTGACGGCGCGCACGTTGCTGGTCAAAGACGACGCCACCGGGATCGCCGGACCCGGCATCAGCCTGGCCAATAACGTCAAGTCCAAGGAAGTTGTTGCCTTGCGCGATGCTTTTGGATCTTTGGAGGCCCATCAGCCGGGATACCTGGTGGCAGACCTTCCGGGCGGGGACCGGCGCATGATTGGCTTCGCTGATACCGGTCTCAAGCGCGATTATCAAAACCTTGGCTGGTACGTGATCGTGAGCCAGCAGGAACGCGAAGCGCTGGCGCCGGTGCGCGGCATCTCGCGCATGATGGCCTTCCTCGTGCTGCTGGCTTTCATTACCGTGACTCTCAGTGCGGTGTATTTCTCCATCCACCGCAAGATACCCTTGGCGGCCATTGAGGAGCTGCACCGGCGAACCGGAAATTCCTCCGCGGCTGGTTAGATTGCTACTGCCGGTCGTAGATTTCGGTCCATTTCAACTCGCCGTCCGGGCGGATGAGACGCACACGGCGTGTCAACGACTTGCCGTCAGGAGAAACGCTTGTCTCGGCTGTTTCGCTTAACAGGCCGTCATTGGAACGGAAAGTTGAGACCACGATGTAACCTGGTTTGTGCTGGAAGGCAATCTTGCCGTCGGCGAACGCGCCATGGGTAGGATACTCACGGCCGTCGATGGCGCCCTCAAAGTGGAACTCGCGCCCTTCACTATCGGCATCCACCACTCGCCCCCAATACTTGAGAGCCGGGTCATTGTGCTGAATCTCCAGCATTACGCTGGTCGGTTTCTTCACCTTGCCCCATTTGGACTTCTCGATGTTCAGTCTCCAGTTTCCGCTAAGATCAGGATTCTTGGCCCGGCAGGCCGCCAGGCTAAGAAGAATCGCTGCCACGACAAACACTCGTGTGTTGACAACCATGGCTGTCACCCCCCTCGGTGTGTCATGCTGAACATAGTCTAACGCTATTTTGGAGAATCAGCATGGCCCTCTTGCCGGAAAATTTTGCCGCCCTCCTGCGCGCTTTTCAGGAAAGCCGCATTCTGCTCACCGCCATTGAATTGGATCTTTTCCATGCCGTAGGCGAAGGATGCAGCGCGGCGGAAGTGGCCGCCCGTCTGGGCACGGATGCACGGGCTACTGAAATGCTCATGAACGCCCTGGCGGCCATAGGAATCCTGGTGAAGAACGGCGGGGTGTTTCAGAACACACCTGCGGCGGCCGAACATTTTGCCTCCGGCCGCCGCCTGAGCTATCTTCACAACGTCAACTTGTGGGAACGCTGGTCGCGGTTGACCGCATGTGTGAAGCAGGGGACGGCGGTCGACTTGGTGGAATTGGAGCAACGCGGCAAGGAGTGGATTGCCGCTTTCATTGCCGCCATGCAGCGCAATTCCGAAGAGGCTGCTCCGGAGGTGGTGCGCGCCTTGGACGCCTCCAATGTCCGGCGCATGCTGGACGTAGGGGGAGGGCCGGGCGCCTATTCGATTGCCTTCGCCCAGACTTACCCCAATCTTCACGCTGTCATCCTCGATCTCAAACCGGTGCTGGAAATTGCACAGACTCACATCGACCGGGCCGGCCTGGCCGGCCGCGTTACGACG
>CAYSBM010000496.1:0-2910 GCA_964429095.1 uncultured Solibacteraceae bacterium
GATTACCAAGCGGCCTCCGGCGATCTCTTTGGCGAAGTTGCGCCGGAGACATTCCAGATTTTCCGGGCCGGGTTCAATGGCCACCACCAGCTTCGCGCCGGCATCCAGGGCTTCGCGCACGTAGACACCCACGTTGGCGCCGCAGTCCAGAACGATGTCGCCGGCTCTAACCGCCAGCTCGCCCGTGCCGTAAATTTTGCGCTCCTGTTCGGCCAGGTTCCAAGGCAGCACATAATCGCTGCCGGCGGGCATCCAGTAGCGTCCGCGAGGGGTTTGCCACAGGTGAAACCCAGCGGGATCCTGCTCGACTTCGCGACTCTGTTTGAGGATGCGGTCTTTGGTTTCAATCTGTAGTACGGCCTGGCGTCTGCTGTCGAGCGCCTGGCGCCAGCCACAACCCTGGCTTCTGCCGGCCAGCACCAGCATGATGGCTCTGGTGGGACGATACATCCACACTGCGGCGCCCAGCGCCGCGGCCAGAATCAAGATCTTCAGAACCCGGCTCACCAGACGATTATCGCAGGGAAACGGAAGCCAGCGCCCGCCGGTGCGCATCCAAACAAGCACGGAACAAAATGAGCACGCAACCTCGCATCCTTACCACCACGGTCGGATCCTACCCTATTCCGGACTGGCTGGCCGCGCTCCCCAGCGAACAGGCCCGCCTGGACGCCACGCGCGTGGTCTTCGACATACAGCGGCAGGCGGGGATTGATCTGCCCACCGACGGCGAACTGTACCGTTTTGACGTCAACCATCCCGACACCAACGGGATGATTGATTATTTCATCCGGCCCATGGCAGGCGTGCGTAGCCGGCTGGGGCGAAGCGATCACGAAGCCTACAGCCGGCAGAATGCGATGCGCTTCCGCAAGAAGGCCGCCGGCGCCGTCACGGGCCCCATCGGAGAAGGAAGTCTAAACCTCCTGGCTGATTGCGAACTGGCGGCCAGCGTGGCCAACGGCCCGTTCAAATTCACCCTCACCAGCCCGTACATGCTGGCCCGCACGCTGCTGGATAACTATTACCACGATTTTGCCGCCCTCACCATGGCTATCGCCGAGGTGCTGGCCGCGCAAGTCCGCGGACTGCCATGCGCGTGCGTGCAGGTGGACGAAGCCAACATCCCCGGCAATCCGGACGATGCGCCCCTGGCCGCAGCCGCCATCAACCGGGTGCTCGATGAGGTCGATGTCATGCGCGGCGTGCACTTGTGGTTCGGCAACTACGGGGGGCAGACCATTCAAAGCGGCGCTTGGAAGCAGTTGACTGGATTCATGAACCAGTTGCACGCTGATCACCTGGTCCTGGAGCTGGCGCACCGGCCGGCTGCCGACCTGCACGCTCTCAAACAGGTGGACGCGCGTCTCGCCCTCGGCCTGGGAGTGATCGACATCAAAGTGAATCACATTGAGACGGCGGAGGAAGTGGCGCGGCGGATTGAGGCCGCCGAGCAGGCCCTAGGCCCCGGCCGGGTGCGGTGGGTGCACCCGGATTGCGGTTTCTGGAGGCTGAAGCGCTCAATCGCGGACCGCAAAATGGCGGCGCTGGTCGAGGGGCGCAACTTATACCTTGGAATCCAATGAAGAAGGGCGCGCGGTTTGCGGGCGAGGGCGTATGGCGCACCGACAGCGCCACCGGCGCCCGTCTGCGTCAGGTGACTGCATCCGCCGCCATCAGCCATCCGGCGTACTTTCTTCACAGTTCGTTCCTCGCCGGCGACAAGCAGATATTTTTCACCTCTTACCGTACCGGTCCCCCGCAGTTGTTCCTGGCTGAATATCCCGATGGAGAGATTCTTCAGTTGACGGACGGTGCGCCCGTACATCCGTTCTCCGCTCTGCTTGCGGCGCAGGCGGAGGAGATCATCTTCACCCGCGGCTCTGAAATCTGGGCGCTCAAATTGGGCTCGCTTGCAGAGCGGTGCATCTTTTCGCTGCGCGACGGCCAGTTGGGCGAATGCTCGATGTCAAGCGACGGTCAATGGCTCACAGCGGCGTTCCAATCCAACCGAGGCCGCGGACTGGCCGTTGGGCGGATCGATGGCACGCAATGGCGGCTGCTCCCGTTTCCGCGCACTGTCATCCCTCCGCAGTTTCATCCTCTGGAGCCGGAGTGGATCGAATTCAGCGCGGATCCAGCGCCTCGCATGCACCGCGTGCGCCGCGACGGAACGGGGCTGGAATGCCTGTACGAACATTCCAACGACGAGTTCGTCGTGCACGAGACTTTTCTCGGCTCCAGCGGTGACCTGGTATTCACGATCTGGCCGCGCCTGGTGGCCCGCCTGGACTGGACCACGCGCCGCATCACCACCATCACCGAGTTCAACGCCTGGCACATCGCGCCCAACCGCGCCGGAACGCAGATTCTCTGTGACACCAACCATCCGGACCTCGGTCTGCACCTGATCGACGCCGCCACCGGCGCCCGCCGCCTGGTGTGTCTCTCGCTGGCCAGCAACCAGGGTTCGCAGTGGGCCAAGAGCCGTTACGCGCTGGCTGAAGATTTTGCCGCCGCGCGCAGCCAGGCGGGCCGCGGTGACGTGCTCAGTTGGATGGAAGCGCCAGCCGATACCGTCTATGGTCCGCAATGGACTCACCCGCACCCTTCCTGGTCGAGCGACGAGTCCAAAGCCGCTTTCGCCAGCGACCGCACGGGCGTCACGCAGGTCTACGTCGTAGAATTGTAAAGCGGCGTGCCGCAGCGCTCCGGGCGGGGCACGCGCGGGCAAGCATACATACTCAAAGGAGACCAGGACCATGACACAATCCCTGAACGCAGGGCGCAGAGGCTTTCTCAGCCGGCTGCTGGGAGCGGCGGGTGTTACGGCGGCCGCCCCGGCGGCCGGCCTCGCCCAACCGCGGCCCTCTGGAAATGATTTCATTCCGAAGTATGCCAGGATGCAGG
>CAYSBM010000497.1:0-2896 GCA_964429095.1 uncultured Solibacteraceae bacterium
AGATCGCCGACCACCAGACCGGCGAACAACACGCCGCCGATGCCGAGCCCGGCGCCCTTGATCTCCAGACGGCCGATCCACAGACCGACCGTGCCGATCAGCGACAGGGCCATCACCGCCAGGGCCCCGGCGCGGCGGATAGCACGAATGTCCTCGACGCCGTTGGCGCGGCGGCCGGCGGCGCCACCGTCGCGCGCCGCCTGGGCGAAGCGCGCCATGCACTCGGGCAGGCGGAACGCGTCGTGATCGGGCGCCTGGCAAGAGACGATTAATTTTGTTTGAAGACGAGCGAGAACTTCAGGAACGGGCATAGGTTATGAATCCGCGCGCGCCGCCAGTGCGCAGAGCGCAATGGCGAGCAGAAGTATCAGGATACCGGTCTTCATGCGCCCCGTGGAAGCCGGTCCAGCCTGGCGCCATTCACCCAGCAGCCAACCCATCAGGTTCGCCACCACCAGGCCAACAGCTAAACTCAACGGCCAACCGATCGATGGGCCCATGTCGCCCAATAAAGGCGTAGCGGCTCCGTAGAGAAAAATGCTCGCGCTCCAGAGAAATCCCATCAAAATGCTGGGGCCGAAGGTTCGGCTGGCAGGGCCTTGCAAGAATAGTGAGGCGCTCCGGTTGCGCCCGATCAAATATCCGCAGAAAACCATGTTGGGGAGGGATCCCGCACTCAACATCAACAACCAGATGAAGTTGGTGGCCGTAAAGCGTGAGTATCCCAGCGCCACGCCCGAGGCGGCTACCGGCTGGGCGAGAGCATAGCCGATATTGAAAACTGCCGAGAGTACGCCGCTCGCCATGGCGAAGAAATAGCCGGCCAAGTTCGCGCCCGCGCCGGGTGCAGCCTGGCGGTCGCGTATCCTGCCGGCCGAGCCGCATACCCAGACACCGGCGAGGAAGACCGCCACTCCGGCGAACAGCAGAGCATGCTGCGGTGTGAACACGACGGCACCGCCCAGAAACAGCGGAACCAGCGAGCCGAGAGCGCTGCTGAGGCCGATCACCAAGGAGTTGGCCAGCGACACGCCCAGACGGTCCACGCTCATTCCGAAGAAGATCGCGCCGAAGCCCCAGGCAAAGCCGAAAAGGATGGCGGCATTGCGCGCCGGTACGGGGGCTGCATGCCAGAGGGCGGCCGGGTTGGCGATGGCGGCGGCATTGACCACGGCCGGCAAGATCAAGCAACCGGTGAGGATAAAGATCAGCCAGATATGTTCCCATTTCCAGCGTGGAATGATCTTCATGGGGGCGGTGAACAGGCCGTTGGCGATACCGGAAGCCAGGGCGAGGGCGAGGCCGATGGTCAGCATAAGCTCAGCGTTTCACAATGGGCTCTTGACAGCATAACGCAAATTTGGTATAGATGTCTAGACCGATAGTTAAGACATTTGAAACGCAAGGGGGCTCATGGTTGCCACCACTACCGCAGACGGCGCTCTGGCCATCCGGCTGGATAAGACCAGCGGAACCCCTGTCTACCTGCAAATCGCTGAAGGGATCCGCGAGGTACTGAAAAGAGGATTGCTGCCCCCGGGCGCGCCGTTGCCGCCCGAACGCCTGCTCTGTGAGCAGTATGGAGTCAGCCGCATGACCCTGCGGCAGGCTTTTGAAGTGCTCGGCCGCGAGGGATTGATCGAAACCCAGCGCGGCAGGGGAACCTTCGTATCGCCCAAGCGCCTAGCCAAGCAGCAGCAGGAGATGCGCAGCTTCACCGAGGAGATACGGGCGCGGGGTGGGGCGCCCTCGACGCGCATGGTGTCGTTTGAGCGTTGCGAACCTCGGCCGGAGGTCCGGGAGTTGTTCGGAGATAGCGCCGAGATTTACCGGATCCAGCGTGTGCGCTGCCGCGATGGCGAACCGCTGGCGCTGGAGACGGTGGAGATTCCGTGCCGGCTATGCCCCAACCTGGATCGTTTTGACTTGGCCAACCATTCTCTCTACAAGATTCTGGAAGAGAACTACGGCCTGACGCTTACACACTGTGTGGAGGAGATTTCCGCCGCCCGGCCGGAGCCATTGCACAAGAAATTGCTGGGCCATCCGGCGCCGGCGGCTGTGTTGGTAATCAAGCGGAAAACGTATTCCGGGGAGACGCTGGTGGAATTCGGCACGACTGTTTACCGGGGAGACGCTTATTCCGCCATTGTGCGCTCGGTACGGGCGAAGACTTGAACGGTGGGGATGGCCGGGAGCCTGAGAAGATCCGCTGCCAAAGGAGGTGTCAAGCGCGAAGGGCTTCGCGCATGAATGCCATGCCAGCTGCGACGCTCATACCGATTTCGAGCAGCCCGTTCTATGCCGGGCGCGCCAGCCGCGCAAGAGACTCTGCGGCCCCAGTGCTAGACTCATCCGTTGCGGCATGGCCGGCGGAAGTCCAGGACGGCCGGGGCGGCAACATTGCTTTCCAGGAGAGCGACTACGCCCGGCTGAAGATTCTGCACGCGGCGCGGGAGCGGCGCATCAGCCAGCGGCAAGCTGCGGCGCAATTGCAGGTGAGCGTGCGTTGGGTCCGGAAACTGGTTGGCCGGTTGCGGCAGCGGGGAGAACGGGCGGTTCTCCACGGGTTGCGGGGGCGTCCGTCGAACCGCCAGGTGCCGCCAGAGGTGGCCGCGCGGGCATTGGCGCTAATTCGATCTCATTATCAAGGTTTCGGCCCGACGCGAGTGGCCGCTGAACTGGCCGGCCGCTACGGTTTGCGGGTCAGCCGCGAAACAGTACGCAAGTGGATGATTGCGGAAGGCTTGTGGCGTCCGTATGAGGCCGGCACCTGGACAAACTGCTGCCGCTGATGTTTCCGGATGAGTGAGGATAAGGGAGATGGACTGTCTTGAACGATGCCTGCGCGCGGTCCGGCGTGAAGTCCCGGACCGCGTGCCGGTGGTCCCGCTGA
>CAYSBM010000498.1:0-2890 GCA_964429095.1 uncultured Solibacteraceae bacterium
GCGGCTGTGCCGGCGGCCGCATGCGATGTCATCGAGCGGGGCATCGTATCCACGCCGGTGATCCCACACGCCATCCGGCGTCTGGACGCCGCTGGCGGCATCTCCATCGGCGCCAGCCACAACACCGCCGACTGGAATGCGCTGAAGTTTTTCGGCCCGCGCGGAACATACCTTTCCACCGCCGAGGCGGGCGAGCTGTTGGACATTTACCACCTGCGCAAGTTCGACTTCGTGAGGTGGGACCGCACCGGCGCTTTGCGGGAGTTGGACGGCGCCATCGACTGGTATTTGGACGGGCTCGCCGCCGCATATGATTTGGCTGCGCTCAAAGGATTCCGGGTGCTGGTGGATTGTTCCAACGGTACGTCGTCGCTGATTTTGCGGCGCATGAACGAGCGTTTCGGCTTCAATTTCATTCTCATCAACGCCCGCCTGGAAGGCGTGGCTTTCGCCCACGAGCCGAGCACCACGGCGGGCGCCGTGGCCTTGCAACTGGCCCCGCTGGTGACTACTGTGGGGGCGGATGCAGGTTTTCTGTTCGACGTGGATTCGGATCGCGTGGCGTTGGCCACCGAGCAAGGCGAGCCGGTCTCGGAAGAGATGGTGCTGCCATTGCTCGCTGACTGGTTATTGCCGCGCGTGCCGGGACGGCTGGTGATCGCCAATCTATCCAGCACGGCGTTGCTCGAACAGATCGCTTCCCGTCACGGCGCCAGGGTGGTGCGAGTGCCCGTGGGCCGGCACTCGGCCATGGACGCCCTGGCCAGCTACCGTCCTGAACAGATCGCCATTGCCGGCGAAGGCACCGGAGCGGTGATGATGCCGCAGTTCCGGTTCGTCTACGACGGCATTGCAAGCATGCTGGGCATCCTTTCGATGGTGGCCGAGCGGCGGTGTTCGTTGTCCGGCCTGCTGGCCGGCTATCCTCGCTACTCGATTCTGAAAGGGCAGGTGCCATTGGTGAGCCAGCGTGTCCCCGCTTTGCTCATGGAATTGCAGCAACGGTATTCGGACGGCCGCTTCAACGTCACCGACGGCTTGCGTGTGGATTGGCCGGACCGCTGGTTCCACGTACGCGTAAGCCAGACCGAGCCTTTGGTGCGCGTGATCGCCGAGCAGCGTGGAGATCCTCCAGAGCAATTGTTCGAGGAATTGATGGAACAAGTAAGGAGGTTTGCCTGAGATGGCGCGCCGGGAGCATCTGCTGAAAATCGGCGTGTCGGGCATCCGCGGCGTAGTGGGTGAGTTCTTAACGCCGCAGTTGGCCTGCGCGTTTGCACAGGCGTTTGGCACTTATGTTGGGCAAGGACGGGTTGTGGTAGGGCGCGACACGCGAGCCAGCGGTCCCATGCTGCAACATTCGGTGGCTTGCGGGTTGCTCGCTGCCGGCTGCCACGTGGTCGACGTCGGCGTGCTTCCTACGCCCACCATCCAGGTCTATGTGGCCTCGATTGGAGCGCGCGGTGGTGTCGCCATCACCGCTTCGCACAATCCACCTGAATATAATGCGTTGAAACTGTTCGGCCCGACAGGCCTGATCTTCAATCACTACGAACGCAGCGAACTGCTGGATCTGTTCCACCAGAGCCAGTTCCGGCAGGCGTCCAATGCCGAAATCGGCAGCCTCACCCGCGATTACCAGTCTCCGCAGCGTCTCCACATCGAGCGCGTGCTGCGCCATGTGGACGCCGAACGCATCCGCCGGCGCCGTTTCCTGGTTGCGCTCGACGCGGTCAACGGCGCCGGTTCGGTGATGACCGCCGAGTTCTTGCGCGGCTGGCTGGGGTGCCGGGTCGAGGCCATCAACGCCGATCCCACGCGGCCTTTCCCGCGCGAAGCCGAACCCAGGCCGGATACGCTGGGCGCCCTGTCGGAGTTGGTCCGGCGCTCGGGCGCCGATATAGGGTTTGCCCAGGATCCCGATGGCGACCGCCTTGCAGTGGCGGACGAGACAGGTTTGGTGATGGATAATGACGACGTGCTGGCGCTGGTGGTGGACGCAGCCCTGGAACGCCTGCCCGGCGACGTGGTCGTGAATCTGACCACCTCCTCGGTAGTGGACGACATCGCGCGGGTTCACCGGCGGCGAGTATTCCGCACCCCGGTGGGTGAAGCAAATGTGGTTGAAACTATGCAGGCAGTGCGTGCGGCCATTGGGGGAGAAGGTTCAAACGGCGGCGTGATCTTCCCGGCTGTGCACCTGTGCCGGGATAGTTACACCGGCATGGCTTTCTTGCTCGGCCGCATGGCGCAAACCGGCCTGCCGGTGTCGGCTCTTGCGGCGCGTTTGCCCCGCTACTACCGCAAACTCGGGAAGGTGAGTTATGAACACGGCATGCTGGGTTCACTCATGCAGGTTCTGGAGGATCATTTTCCCGGCGTGGAAACCGACCGCTCCGACGGGCTAAAACTCATCTGGCCGGACGCCTGGATCCACGTGCGGGCTTCCAACACCGAGCCCATCCTCCGGCTGGCCGCTGAGGCGCGGACGCAGGCACGGCTGGAATCGCTGTACGGCGCTCTGGAACAACTGTTCGAGCAGGTTCGCCGCACTTGATGCTTTCGCCCGTCTCAGCGGGCGGCCGGCGGAACGCCGGTGGTGTCCTCTGCTCCAATGATGAAAATCGTCTCTCCGGGCGCAGCGTACTTGAAACGCCGGCGAAGCTCCAATTCCTGCTCCGCTGGATCGCTGGCCAGACGCCGGTTACGTTCGCGCAAGAGTTGGTTTTCCCGGGCCAGATTCGCGTTCTGCTCCTCGATCTCGCGAATCATCCGTCTCCGCTCAATGACCTGTGGAATGCCGTTGGGCCCCCGCAGCGTCAAAAACACGTAAGAGCCGGCCACCAGCAACCCAACCGCGTAGCCGAATCTGAGCAGAACTGACTTCATC
>CAYSBM010000499.1:0-2582 GCA_964429095.1 uncultured Solibacteraceae bacterium
CCCACAAATGCTGCAAGTGGACGCCCAGAAGCCCGACGCGCCGCACCTGCGCCGCGCCGACATGCTGGCCCCCCTGCCCCCCGAGCGCTACGATCTGGCGCTGCTGCTGTTCGACAGCCTGAACTACCTGCGCCGCGCCACGGACATCGACCGGCTGCTGCAGCGCGTGCACGAGGGGCTGGAGCCCGGCGGGGTGTTCATCTTCGACATCTCCACCATCCATAACTGCCGCGAGTACTTCGACGGCTTCATGAACATCGACGAGGGGCCCGGCTACTACATGGTGCACACCAGCGAGTTCGACGACAAGCACAGTCGCCAGACGAACCACTTTACCATCTACACCCAGCACGGCTTTCTCTACGAGCGGCAGGACGAGAACCACGTGCAGCACATCTTCCGCGTGGGGGAGGTGCTGGCGCGCATCGACGGCTCGCCGTTCAAGCTGCGCGGTGTGTAGAGTCTGGACGAGCAGAACGCGCTCAGCCTGGCCGAGAGAGACCTGAGGCTTGCCGAAGATCGCTTCCGCAACGGTGGCGGTGACAACGTCGAAGTCGTCAACGCCCAGACGGCGCTGGAGAACGCCCGACAGGGCGTAGTCTCCAGTCTCACGCTTTTCAACGTGGCGCGCTTGAATCTGGCGGCGGCCATGGGCCATGTGGAAGATTTTCGCCTCTAAAGGCACATGAGGGAATGAATTCATCTATGAGCGAGAGCAAAGAACAAGAATTGCAGGATCATTCCGGCGCCGCTCCGGCGGCCAATCACCGGAAGCGCAGGCTTGTGATTTTGGCGGCGGTGATCGGGGCGGTCGTGGGTCTGAGCTATTATTTGCACCGCAAGGGATTTGAATCGACCGATAACGCCTTCATCGACGGAGCGATCATTCAGATCAGTCCGCGCGTTCCGGGCCAGGTCGCCCGCGTTCTGGTGACCGACAACCAGCACGTCAACAAAGGCGATTTGCTGGTGGAACTCGATGCGCGCGATTATGAAACTACAGTGGCGCAAGCCAGGGCGGCTTTGGCGAACGCCGTAGCAAAGAATTCCGGGGCAAAGGCCGGTCTGGACCTGACCACGACCGTCACTGACGCAGCTCTAGTGCAGGCCTCAGCCGGCTTGAGCGCCGCGCAGGCGCAGGTGGATGTGCTGCGGGCGGCCGTCCAACAGGCCGAGGCGGCAGTGGGTGCAGCCGAAGCGGGACGCCAGCAGGCCGAAGCGCGCCGGGTGGCCGCCGAGGCTGAAGCGCGCCGCGCGGCGGCGGACGCTGCGCGCTACCGGGCGCTGTACCAAAAGGACGAGATCTCAAAACAGCTCCTTGACCGCGCCGAAACCGAGGCGCGCGCCACGGCGGCTA
The DNA here is from genome assembly GCA_964429095.1 of uncultured Solibacteraceae bacterium. Lineage (GTDB taxonomy): Bacteria > Acidobacteriota > Terriglobia > Bryobacterales > Bryobacteraceae > JAJFUV01. The sequence goes on from CAYSBM010000499.1 coordinate 1,358, forward strand.
ATCTGGACGCCGCGGCGCAGATGGTGGCGGCGGCCCGTGCGCAACTCGTCCAGGCAAGAGCGGCGCGAGCTTCCGCCGAAGCCTCCTTGCGCCAGGCGGAAACCCTGGTGCGCCAAGCCGAAGGACGGCTGAAAGAAGCACAGTCCCGGCCGGAACAGATCCGGGTCCGGCAGGCGGATTTCCAGGGCGCCAGCGCCGAAATTGAGCGCGCCCGGGCTGCCCTTCAGCAGGCTGAGCTGAATCTTTCCTACACGAAGATCTACGCTTCCGAATCCGGCTATATCACCAAGAAGTCGGTCGAGCCGGGCAACATTGTGGGAGCCGGCCAAGCGTTGATGGCTCTAGTCTCCGACCGCCTCTGGGTGGTAGCCAATTACAAAGAAGTTCAGTTGCGGCGCATGCGTCCAGGCCAGCCGGCGACCATCAAGATCGACGCCTATCCACAGCGTAAGTACCGCGGCAAGGTGGATAGCATCCAAGCGGGTGCGGGAGCTCGTTTCAGCCTGATGCCGCCGGAGAACGCCACTGGCAACTATGTCAAGGTTGTCCAGCGGGTGCCGGTAAAGATCGTTTTTGCCGAACCGCTGCCGCCGGAGCTCAAGATCGGTCCCGGGATGAGCGTGGTGCCTGAGGTCAAGGTGCGATGAGCGAGTCTCTCAACCCGCCTTCCGGCCCGCCCGGTGCTGAAGAATGGCATACGCGCGTCAATCCGTGGGTAATCGCCGCCTCGGTGGTCTTGGCGACCTTCATGGAAGTGCTCGACACCACCATTGTCATGGTGGCGCTCCCGCACATTGCCGGCAGTATGGCCGCCACCGGGTCGGAGGCCACCTGGACCCTGACTAGCTACCTGGTGGCCAACGGCATTGTCGTACCCATGAGCGGATGGCTTTCACTCAGGTTCGGGCGCAAGCGCCTCATCATGATCTGCACGGCGCTTTTTGTCACCTCCTCGGTCATCTGCGGGGTGGCGCCAAACATGGCTGTACTGGTGATTGCCCGCATCCTTCAGGGCCTTGGCGGGGGGGCCATGGTGCCTGTGGCGCAGGCGGTGCTGCTGGAGGCCTTTCCCCCAGCGAAACGTGGCATGGCAATGGCGATGTTTGGCCTGGTGGTGGTGGTGGCGCCCATCATTGGCCCCACCTTCGGCGGCTGGCTTACCGATAACCTCTCGTGGCGCTGGGCATTCTACATCAATATTCCGGTAGTCGTGGCCGCTTTTATT
>CAYSBM010000499.1:2592-2890 GCA_964429095.1 uncultured Solibacteraceae bacterium
AATTTGCCCGTTGGGCTTCTCGCCCTGTCTCTCATGGGCCGCTACCTGGAGGATCCGCCATGGATCGCACACGGCAAGGCTGCACGCCTGGACGGTATCGGATTCGCTTTCCTGGCTTTGTGGGTCGGGGCGCTCCAAGTGGTGCTCGACAAAGGCCAGGATGAGGACTGGTTTTCAAGCAAGTTCATCACGCGCCTGATGGTGATTACGGTCATCGGTTTGATCGCTTTTGTCATCCGGGAATTGCGCACCGCGGCGCCCTTGACAGATCTGAGAGTCTTCGCCAACCGCAACTTCT
>CAYSBM010000500.1:0-2876 GCA_964429095.1 uncultured Solibacteraceae bacterium
GCGCAGACGCTTGACAATATCGAGCAGGTTCTTGCCGTATTCCTCCACCGGGATGCGCGGCTCCAGGCGTTCTGCCGGACCCGGATCGATGTAGGAGGCGTCGTTCAGCCCCGCCATTACTATCACCAGCTTGGGGTTGTAGGGTTTCACGTCCCGCTCTAACCGTTCGAGCATCTGCCAGGTGTTGTTGCCGCCGATTCCGGCGTTCACCACCTGCACGCCGGGCAGCGTTTTCTGAAGTTCCCGCTCGATAAGCGCCGGAAAGGTCTGGTCCGAGCGCACGCTGCCGTCGGCGCGGTATCCATAAGTCACGCTGTCGCCCAGCGCCACGATGGTATAGGGATGGTAGAACCAATCCAAGGGCACCGCCTTCAACTTTAGGCTCCATCGCGGCTCGCCCTTGGCGCCCGCCGGAGGACCGGCGTAATAGGTGAACAGCGCGCGGTCATCCAGAAATTCGATGCTGGTATAGGCGTAGGTGTGCGCCGCGTCCTGATCCAGATTGCGGAAATTCTGCCAGGTTTCGCCTTCATCCTTGGAAATGGCCACGGTCAAAGGAAAGCGGTTGCGGGTTGAGTAATTCCAGACCATCAGCAGGTCGCGCGTGGTGGGCAGGCGCTTGATTGATTGCGGGCTGAGTGGAGAATCGACGGCCATGGCCTTGGGTTCGGAGAAGGTTTCGGCGTTGTCGGTGGAGAAGCAGTAGTAGACTTTGCCCTTGTCGGTGCGCATCCACATCATGATGCGGCCGGCGCTTAACTCGATCAGCCCGGGTTCCTGCGCCCCGGCGCGGCTGTCGGCAATGTCCACAATGGTCTTGCTGGGACGCCAGGTGGCGCCTTCGTCGTCCGAGTAATAGACTCGGCTGCGAATGTGGGGGTTCACGCGGTAGTCGGTGGTGAAAAATACCGGCAAGAGAATGCGCCCGTTGCGCAGTTGGATGGCGCGGGCGTGGTTGAACCCCGTGTAGGAGGGAGCAGGCTCAATGGGGATCGGTCTAGGTTCCGAGAAGGTCGCCCCGTCGTCGTTTGAGCGGCGCACCATGGGCTGGCAGTCGGCTTCCGAATTCTTGCGGCAGAACAGGGACAGCACTTTGCCGGACTGCACGCGCAGCAGGTCCGGCGCCATGACGTTCATCTGGCCGCTGTTCTCCGGCAAGGTGAACTTTCCCTGCCAAGTGGCGCCCTTGTCTTTCGAGTACATGGCGGAAATGCGCGCGGGGGCCCAGTCGCTGCCCTTGGCGGTGTAGAACTCGGGCCAGGCCAGCATCTGACGCCCGTCGCCGAACACCAGCATGTCGGCTTCCGAGTTGCGCATGTTTGCATCCGTGGCCGGCGCAACCACGGATTCCAATGGCTGCCGCAAATTGGCCGCCAGACAAGGCATGCCCGCAAGCAGCACTACAGAAAAGCATCGAATCTTCATCGGTCTTGATTCTACCTGAGGCGAGAAGCTCCTGAAAACCTCTGCGCGCCTTGAAGGCGAGGCGGAAGGACGGGGGCGTTTTTTTCATGGTGAAAAGAACGACAGTTAACGCTATTTCATAATTCTGGCTTTTCAAGTAAACTGGCACGGAGGAAAACCTTCGTTATGAGCAAGAGATTCCCAATTCTTTCACTATCGCTTTACTTATTCTTGGCCCTGACGCTCTCCTGGCCCGCCGTGGCTCAGGAGACCCGGGGCATGATCTTCGGCCGCGTTATGGACTCCTCCGGCGCCGCCATCCCCGGAGCCACCGTGCTGGTAGTCAACACCGACACCAACATCACGGTGCGCCTGACCACCAACTCGACCGGCTATTATGAGGCCGCCCTCTTGATGCCCGGCAATTATAAGATCGTCGCCGAGCATACCGGATTCAAGCAGACCACGCGCCGTGGCATCCTGCTGCTCACCAGCGGGCGCGTGGAGGTAAATGTCAGCCTGGAACTCGGCAATGTTTCCGAATCGGTTACGGTGACCGAAGCCGCGCCTCTGCTCGACACGCAGTCCGGTCTTTCGGGCCGCACTCTGGACAACAAGACCCAGTCCGGCATGCCCATGTCACTCGGGCAGATGCTCCCGGTGGTGCGGTTCTCAGCCGGCGTGCAGCACACCGGCGTGCTCTATCCATATGACAGCGCATCGCAAGGCAACAGCTCCACTAATATCGCCAACGGGGCAAGGGTCGGAGGCAACCAATTTGCGCTTGATGGGGCGCTGACCAGCGGCATCAACCGCATCAGCGGCCACTTGCCGCACACCGACACCATTGCGGAGATGAAGCTGGAAACTTCGGGTTTTGACGCTACGATTGGCCAGACCACGGGTTTGGTGGTCTCCATGCTCTCCAAGAGCGGAACCAATCAGTTCCACGGCTCGGCCAGTAACGTGCACAGTCAGAACCGCTGGAACGGCACGCCCTTTTTTACCCGCAAGCTGTACTACCAGAACATCGCAGCCGCGGAGGCGGCCTGAGACAAGGCCAAGGCCGATTACCTGCGCAGCCAAGACAAGCAGACCAGTGGCCGCCGCAACACCTTCGCCGCCACACTGGGCGGACCCGTCGTGATCCCAAAGCTCTTTGACGGCCGCAATAAACTTTTTTTCTTCTTTAGTTACTCCGGCGACCGCTGGCGCACCACCCTGCCCAGCTACGAACTGAATCACACCTTCCCCAGCATGCCCCACCGCGAGGGGGATTTTTCCAGCCTGCTGAATGTGAACGCCAGCCGCTATCAACTCTACGATCCACTTTCTGTCCGCCCCGATCCGGCGCGCCCTGGCCATTACGTCCGCACGCCCATCACCGGCAACATTCTCCCCAAGAGCAGGATCACCAATCCGATGTACAACTTCTATGCAAAGATCCTGCCCGTACCTAACAATGAGCCGTT
>CAYSBM010000501.1:0-2543 GCA_964429095.1 uncultured Solibacteraceae bacterium
GAATTCAGGCGGGTGATGAGGAACAGGTGGTGAGCCAGGCGCTGGAAATCGCGGCCGCGTCCAATTCATCCGGCGCTCCGAGCGTGGATCTGGGCCCGATTGTGACCAGCGCGGGCGTTTACGTCACACCCTGCCAGATTGATCCGTTCAGTGTACCGCTCAACGACAAAATCTCGCTGCTGCTTGCCGCAGACGCGGCCCTGCGGGATGGGCCCAATGTGCGCACGCGTACGGCTAGTATGATTTTTCAACGCGAGCAGCGCCTGTTTGCCAACAGTGAAGGCGCCTTCACCGACCAAACCATCATCGAATCGGGCGGGGGAATCCAGGCTGTGGCGGTGGGTAAAGGAGAAATCCAGACTCGTTCCTACCCCAATTCATTGGGACGCAATCAGCTCACTGGCGGCTACGAAGTCATTTTAGGTTGGGATTTCCCGGCCAACGCTCCGCGCATTGCTGATGAAGCCTCGGCGCTGCTCTCCGCCGCGATCTGCCCGGCCGATCTGACCACAACCCTGATTCTGGGCGGCGGTCAATTGGCCCTGCAAATTCACGAATCATGCGGGCACGCTGCTGAACTCGACCGGGTATTTGGCAGCGAAGCGGCCTACGCCGGCACTTCATTTCTGACCCTGGAGAAACTCGGCGGCTTTCAATACGGCTCGCCGTTTGTAAATATCACCGCTGACAGCCTTCGGCCTAAGGGATTGGGGACTTCCGGCTGGGATGATGAAGGAGTGCCAGCGCAGTCTGTGCCTCTGGTGAAAGAAGGACGGTTTGTGATCTACCTCACCTCGCGTGAAAGCGCCGCCCGGTTGGGCCAGGTCTCCAACGGCTGTATGCGCGCCTCAAGCTGGAACCGCATGCCGATCATCCGTATGCCCAATATCTCGCTCGAGCCAGGCGTCTGGGATCTGGAAGATCTGATCGCCGACACCGACGAGGGGATCTATATGGAAACGAACCGCTCCTGGTCAATCGATGACCGGCGCTTGAATTTTCAGTTTGGCACCGAAATTGGTTACGAAATCAAACATGGGAAGCGCGTGCGAATGCTGCGAAACCCGATTTACACTGGCAACACGCCGGAATTCTGGAATTCATGTGACGCGGTTTGCAACGCCGACCACTGGCAGATGTGGGGAACTCCCAACTGCGGTAAAGGTCAGCCCTCGCAAACTATACACACCGGGCACGGCGCGGCCCCGGCGCGCTTCCGCGAAGTGCGTGTGGGGGTGATGAAATGACCCAATTTTCTCCCCTGATGGGCGCCGACCGGATAAACGAAATCTGTTATGCAGCGTTGGCCAGCGTCGGCGGCGCGCCGGCTGAAGTCTGGGTTGTTCATTTGCGGGAGTCTGTGACCCGCTTCGCCAATAACGCCATTCACCAGAACACCGCAGAAAGCAACCTGACCCTCACGCTGCGCGTCAACCTGGACGGACGCAGCGGGCTGGTTTCGACCAACCGGTTGGACGCGGAAGGCCTGCGCCAGGCGGCGCAATCCGCGCTGGAATACGCGCGGGTCAGTCCGCCGGACCCCAATGACCCAGGACTGGCCGGACCGCGGCCGGTGAAACCCGCTCGAGTATTTGATGAAGCGGTCGCGCTTTGCACGCCTGCGCAGCGCGCGGCAGCGGTTCTGCCAATTTGCCAGGCCGCGCAGGCCGCCGGGCTGACCGCCTCTGGCGTGTTTTCCACAGCGGTGATCGAGCAGGCCGCTGCCAACACCAATGGCGTATTCGCCTACCACCCGTACACCCGCGCCGAATACCAGTTCACACCCATGGGCGAGACCTCCTCGGGACGGGCGCAGGGTGTGGACTGGAAACTTTCCGGGCTGGATATTCCCGCCTTGAGCCAGACTGCGATCCAGGGCGCGCTGGATTCGGCTAATCCGATTCCGTTCCCGGCGGGAGAATATGCGGTGGTGCTTTCGCCGCTGGCAGTGCTGGATATGGTGTTCGCGCTCAGCAGCCACGGCGCCAACGGCCTGGCCGTGGAAGAAGGGCGCTCGTGGATGAACGAACGCCTGGGCAGGAAAGTGGTCTCGCCGTTGATTAGCCTGTGGGACGACGCCCAGGATCCGACTGGCATTCCCCTGCCGTTTGACGGGGAAGGCCAGCCGCGCCGGAAGGTGGAGATTATCCGCAGGGGAGTCATCGGCAGCCCGGTGTATGACCGTGCTACCGCGGCGCGGGTTGGACTCGAGAACACCGGCCATACCCTGCCGCCCGCTTCCCGCTCCACCGGCGCGCTGGCAGCCAACCTGTTCATGGCGCCAGGCAGCGAAACCCAGGCCCAACTTATCGCCGGGCTGGAGCGGGGCTTGTTTATCACGCGCTTCTGGTACACACGCCTGGTGCACGCCCGCGACTGCGTTATCACCGGCATGACCCGCGACGGCGTTTTCTGGGTGGAGGGCGGCAAGATCGTGCGCCCGCTGCGCAACCTGCGCTTCACCCAGTCGTACCTGCAGGCGTTGGCCGGGGCGCAGGCGGTGAGCAAAGAGACCGTGCTGCTCAAGGCGCAGTACGGCGAGG
>CAYSBM010000501.1:2553-2873 GCA_964429095.1 uncultured Solibacteraceae bacterium
GTCTTGCGGGGGGCTGGGGCTGGTGGGCGGCGGCGTTTTTCCTGTTCCTGGCCGCGTTGTTTGAACACCGTTTATATGGGCGTTTTCAAAAGCTGGCGAGCACCCGCCGTTTCTTGCGGCTGCCCGTTGCGCTGCTGGCCGCCGCTTTATTTGCCGGAGTAGCCTGCGCTCCCCGCCCGCCGGTGTGGACTGAGGCAGACCTGGCCTGGTACACCGGGCAGGGAGTGGTGCAGCTGTCGGGAGAGGTGATCGAGGCCCCGGAACCCGGGCTGCGTTCGCAAAGCGTCGTGGTTGAAGTTAATTCGCTGGCTGTCGAGCAG
>CAYSBM010000502.1:0-2869 GCA_964429095.1 uncultured Solibacteraceae bacterium
CTTGGATTCTGCTGGAACCACCCTGTTCGTGTATTCTTTTTCTAGGTTTGATGGCAGGATGGTCTCCTCGCGCGTGGGAAACGGAAGCGTTCCTTCGCCCGTGTTCAAGCCCGGGATCAGACCGCGGTACGGTTTCAGGTTTCTCTTCGGCTGCGGCTTGAAAACCAGCGGCTTCAGCTCTTCGCGGAAGACGGCCAGAGAAGCGCAGAAGAAATAGCGCGGCGCGGCGTTGGAGATCTTTGAAATCTCGATGCCGGAAATGCTGGCTGGCAGGACCAGGTCCTGCGCCACGCCTGGGGGCGTCTTGCGGTGAATGAGCCACCACTGCTTCCAGTTGACATCCGCCATCGGGATGCGGTGTTCTTTGCCGCGGGCGTCTACGATGAGGACGGCGATGCTGAGCGCCGGGGTCTCCTTGTCTTTCTCCCACCCCCAGCGGTTGCCATAGCCCCACATCTCCACTGAATCGAAATCGCCGGCGATGGGAATCGGCTTCGGAGGACGGGCCACCACGCGGCTCTGCTCGCCTGTGCCTTGCACGGTGAATTTCCCAGTGTAGGCGCCCCACATTTGCTGCTCGCGGCTACGGCGGAACTCGCCGCTGGCGCCCGAGTAGCATTCCAGCTTCCAGCCCGACAGGTCTTCGAAATCCACCAGCGTCGCCGGATGCTCCGCGCGCGCTGTCCAGGTCATTTCGTAAGGCTGCTGGCCTACCTGTTGCCACGCTGCAACCTCGTTAACGGCGCCGATGACCTTTTCAGGCGCTTGCGCCGCGGCTAGCCATGGGCCCAACAAAAGAAATCCGACTGCGGTCCGCATAATCCTAAATGATATGCGGGATCGCAGCCGGAGAGAAATCAGGTGTGTGAGAAAACTCGATTACGCGGCAGCCAAGACCTTGAGCCGCCTGCTAAGACGGCTCTTGTAGCGGGCTGCGGTGTTTTTCTTGATGATGCCCCACTTGGCGGCGCGATCGATCAGAGAGAAGGTCTTGGGAAGTTGGGACTCGGCCCCCTTGGCATCCTTCTGCTCGAGCAGACGGCGGAAAGCCCTGATCTGATGCCGCAAGCGGCTCTTGCGCCTCCGGTTGATCTCGGTGCGGCGCTCTTGCTGGCGCGCCCGCTTGAGCGCGGAAAATGTATTGGCCATCTTTGCTGAAAACCAATCCTTCGAAAGTGTTCTTAATGCTCAGGATAGCCTAGGCCGCCTTGCCAGGTCAAACGTCACGGGCTCTGTGCCCGCTCACGGCTTGAGGCGGACGAAATCCCCCGGCAGCGAGAACCCGGTTTGCAGTTACCAGTCATGCGGGATGGATGAAAACGGCGCACTGTCAGGCAGATTCTGGCCGCCTACCCGTGAGTAGTACGGCCGAAACTTCCCTGTGCCGGCCGGCGGAAGCTCGTTCACCATCTCGATGAGCAAGGCGACATCCGGCCCCAGCGGCTTCTGGAGGCTCGTCCGCAAGCGGCGCAGATCCTCCGGCCCTGGCCGGCAACCGGGCAAGGGTACGGCTTTGATGACGATTCGTTCTTCGGTCTCTTGCACAAGCTGATAACGCCGCAGCCACGCTGTGTCTCTGACAAGCGGTTCCAGCAAGTGGTAAGGATGTAGTCGCCTGCCGCCAGGCAGCGTGAAGCGGTCGATGAGGCGGCCGTGGATGGCTTTCAGCGTGGCGCAGCCGGCCCCGCAGGGGCAGGCGAGCGGTCCGCGAACCGCCAGGTCGCCGGTCCAGTATCGAATCATGGGCATGGCAAAAGAATGCAGCGCCGTGGCCACCACTTCCCCCGTCTCGCCCTCAGCGGCAGGCTTACCGTCCTTGAGCACCTCGACGATGGCGCTATCCTCCGCAACATGGTACAAACCGGTGTGAGGGCATTCCGAGGCCAAGAGGTTAAACTCGTGAATTCCGTAGAAGTCATACACCGGAGCCTCGAACGCTGCCGAGATCTGCCGGCGCATGTCCGTTGTGAGAGTTTCGCCTCCCGTGAAGACCATCCGCGGCCGGATGCGGCGAAGATGATCTTCGCTGCCGCTGCCGGCGATCCATGCCAAAGCATCCGGATAGCCCATCAGCACATCGGGCCGCAGTTCAGCAAGCCGTTCCAGGATTTGCTCGGCCGGCAGCAAACAGTCAACCACCAGCCGTCGCAGCAAGCCGAGGCGGTTGTAAAAGTGGGTGTCCTGCTTGGAACCTTTGCTGCCATGGCCTGGCAGCGACACCGATACACGCAAATCCCCGGCTCGAAGGCCCAGTTGAAATTGGCGCTTGAGCCGTATCCCCTGCAAGAGGCGGTCCTCAAACAGCGTCCGGCGAATGCGGAAGGGATAGCCGGTAGAGCCGCTGGTGTAGTGTACCACCAGGCGCGCCGGGTCCAGGCCGCTGGCGACTAGATCAGCCGCCGGGTGCTCCTGCATCATCGATTTGCTGGCTACTGGCACCCGCCCGAGATCCGCGATCCCCCGCACATCAGCCGGGTTGAGGCCATGGAGCGTATAAAGGCGGCGGTAGAATGGCACCCGGTGGTAGGCGTGGCGGACAAGCTCCGTCAAGCGGCGGCTTTGGAAATCAGGTTGGCGCGCGGGGGCCGAAAGCAAGAAGTGGAACGTGCGTGCCAAGACACGCAAGCCGGGCGTCATCTCAGGGTTCATTATACAATCGGGTGCTTGGATACCCCGTCGGAATTCCGCCAGCGATTCGAAGGCCAACGAGTGCTCTGGCAGACCCGCATGGCGGCCTACTGCCTGGGCATGGAGGAGTTTGCGCCGCTGGCAATCGTGCTCTCGCTGGATGATGGCAGTGACCTGGACCTATTGGAACTGCGCACCGGAATCCATTTCTATTCGCGGGAGGGGGTGGAAGGGCGCCGGC
>CAYSBM010000503.1:0-2851 GCA_964429095.1 uncultured Solibacteraceae bacterium
TCGGCCGGACAATTCACTTGCTAATTCAACCGGACAACTCACATGCTACCGACACTTGCTAATTCAACCGGACAACTCACATGCTACCGACAAGTTCCACTCGGTGAGTGAATTTTTCGACTACGGCCGTTATAGAATCTGAGATTGAGCATTTCAATCTCCGTCGTTATCCCGGTCCACAACTCCGCAGCCATGTTAGGCGCCTGTCTGGAAGCGCTGGCGACGTCCAGCCGGAAGCCGGACGAGTGCGTTGTGGTTGACGACGGTTCGGCCGATGGCTCCGCCAGCGTAGCTCGAGGCGCTGGATATCGCGTGCTGGAGACGGGTGGACACCGCGGACCGTCCTACGCGCGCAACCTGGGAGCACGGGCGACACAAGGCGAGTTGCTGGTCTTTCTGGACGCTGACGTCGCCGTTTGCCCTGAAACGCTGGCGGAAATCGAGCGGCGCTTCGAAAGCGAGCCGGATCTGGACGCACTGATCGGATCCTATGACGACGAGCCCGCAGGCCCCGGCTTCCTATCCCAGTACAAGAACTTACAACATTGCTACGTTCACCAGACTGCGCGCCGGTTGGCTTCCACGTTCTGGACCGCGTGCGGCGCTGTGCGCCGCAGCGTTTTCCTCCGCTTGGGCGGGTTCGACGAGCGCTGCCGGGCGATTGAGGATATCGAGTTCGGCTACCGCATGTACGAAGCCCGCTGCAAGATGATCCTGGATCCGAACCTGCAAGTGAAGCACCTCAAGTGCTGGACCGTTGGCAACTGGTTGCGCACGGACATTTTCGTGCGCGCCATCCCCTGGACGGAGATCATCCTCAAGTACCGCAGAATGCCGAATGATCTGAATACCGGATGGGCGGACCGGGCCAGCGTAGCGGGCATCTTCGGCGCTCCTTTCGCGGCGGCGTTGGGCGGTCTGCTTCCGGCGGGGATGCTGCTGGGCGGGGTGTTGTTCTTGAACCGCGGTTTCTACTGGTTTCTGGCCCGGAAGCGCGGCTGGTGGTTCGCGGCGCGGGCCGTGCCGTTACACTTGGTCTATATGATTTACAGCGGGGTGGGATTCATTCTGGGCGTTTTGAAATACACGCTGCGGCGGGTCTTGCCGGGCCGTTAATGGCTGCGCGCGTACTCGCGCAGCGCGTACATGTTGGCGGCCGGTGTGTCACGCACCACCTCGCAGCCGGCGCCCACAATGTAGCGGTTGCCGGCTTGCTGGTGGCATTCGGCGATCGCGGCGGTGACCGTTTCCGCCGTGGCGTTGCGCAGCACGCGCACCGGGTCTATGTTGCCCAGCAGCGTCTGCTGCGGCCCCATCTTTTCCCGGCCTTCCTTCATGGGGCTGAGCCAGTCCAGATCGACCAGGTCGGCGCCCAACCGCCCCATGCCTTCCAGGATCTTACGCGTATTGCCGCAAATATGCAGGCGCACGCGGGCGCCCATCGAGTGTATGCCTTCGATCATGCGTTTCTGGTAAGACCAGACGAAATCGTAATAGATTTTCGGTCCCACCAGCGAGGCGGCGGCGTCGCCGATGCCGATCAGATCCACGCCCGCTTCCACCTGCGCCTTGCAAAAACGCAAACCGTTGTCAACCACGAATTCGAACAGGTCGCGCACGAATGCCGGATCGTCGAAGAAATCCGTCATCAAGGTGTTGATGCCGCGAAGGTCGGCGGCTTCGGCAGCCGGCCCCTCCACCCAGCCTTCAACCAATAAGTCTTTGCCAACCCGTTCTTTGAGCAGGGCAATCCCTTTAACGCGGTCATGCATCCGCCCGCCGCCAAGTGGATCGGCGGGCTTCAGGCGCGCCAGCATAGCCTTGTTGGACAGTAGTGCGGCGTTTTCGTCGAAGGCCGGCGGCTGGTCGTCGAAATAATTGACCTTGGCGCCCAGGTCGGCGCCTTCGCGGGCCGGGTCGGAGATAGTCGAAACATAATCGATTCCGAAGCGCTCCGCAGTAAGAATTTGGGCTTCGGCCATCAACCGGTGGTCGGTGGCGTAGCGGCCGTACTTCACGCCCAACTGGTCGGCGGCGAACATCATGGTGATTGGCATCAGGGGCAGATGATCAACCGGTTTGCCGTCCAGCATGGCAAGGACGCGCTCGCGCGAGGTCATGGGATAGGCTCCGCTTTCAGGATTCGATCGTTGTTGGCGGCAGCCACGCGATGCCCAGGTTGCAAGACCAGGAAGTCTTCCTCGTCCCAAGGGCCATCGGTAAGACGCCGGATCAGGGACAAATCGCCGGGGATCTTCTCGAACTTCCACCCGCGTCTGGCCGCCTCTTCCCGCGTCTGGCGTTCGAAGCGGTCGTCCGGCTCGATGCCCATCTCGATGAAGGTGAACCGGCCATATTTGCGCGTCAGATCACCCAGCTCCTGAAAAAGGAACTGCGCGTTTTCTTCCCCATACTTATCGACCAGTTCTTGGTAAGTGGCTGCCAGTCCTGCCAAGTGCTGGGTGGGAAGCTGGCCGGAAGGGGCGAAACCGTTGCCGCGCTCCAGCCAACCGGTGGTCTCGAAATAGACTCCCGGGTTCGAGTTGAAATACTCCAGGTAGCGCTCCTTGCTGCCAAGAAACAGCGTTATGCAGTCGTGCGCGCGTGGGATGACAATGGGTAACCGCCGCGCTTCGAGACCTGAAGTGCCCATGCCGCACAGGCCGTAACCCAGCAGAATGGCTTCATAGCGGCCGGCATCGACTTGATCGACGGCGGCCTGCAACCTCTCCCGCATGGGTTTGGCGCCGATGTCGTGCAACTGCTTGGGCAGAAAACCAACGGCGATCGGGTTCGCCGAGCGCGCCAAGGTGGCGCACATCTCACGGAAAAAGAACTCGCAACTGATGAG
>CAYSBM010000504.1:0-2850 GCA_964429095.1 uncultured Solibacteraceae bacterium
CATCCATATCGTTCCCGGTAAGCTTGATCTTCAGATGCGTGAGCCCGTCCCTCCGGATCCACTCCGGAACGGTTTCCGGCAACCCGTCGTTGATGCGCTGCCGGATGTCGGAATCTTCGATCGGATCCAGCGCTCCGATGAGATGGTACAGCGGCATATGCGGCTTCGGCGCCCTCAGCGTGTAACGGTCAAGGTGTTCGCCCTTGAACTCCGGCGTCAAGTAGTGCGACAAGTCGCGTCGCATGAAATCGGGGCCGTAGGTGAGGTAACAGTTGCGGCCGTGCAGTTTCCCATACGCGTCGTGAATGGCGGCGTCGAAAGCGCTGGCCACCACCAGCGTAGCCAGTTTCGGGATCGCGTCGGCCAGTTGTTGGGTGCGGGAGATTTCGCTGGCGGCCTTCAAATACTCCGGTTCGAGAGCGAAATTAATGTCTATGGGATGGCCATATTCCCCGTAACTGTTCGTGATGCTGGCGATTCTGGCGGCGAGCGCTTTCATGGCTTCCAGCGTCTGCTCCGGCGGCACGGCTCCGGAGGGGTAAGACCAAATGTTGCCAAGCGGCATCGACCCGAACCCCTTGGCCCAACGGCCTGCCCGCGTCCGCACAACGCAATGCACATTGAGCAGCGTGGTCTTGTCCATCACTGAGCCGCCGAATTTGAGCGGCGTGCGGAACGCATAGTGCTCGTAAGAGTGGCGGATCTCAGTTACGGTGACTTCCGCCCCGCGCGCGGCCGCGATAGCCACAAACGGCGCAGCGGCGCACAAAGCTTCGCGGCGCGTCAAGTCTTTCATAAGAATCCTGACCCTCAGGTGATTTCGGGCGCGGGCGGGTTCAAACGGTCCCGTAGCCGGATGAGCAGGTATAGGAAAACGAACAAGGCAGCCGCGAAGATGGCTAGTTCCCAAATGTGGGCGCGGAGGTAGTCCAGAGAATGCTCGCCTACCTGTGCGCCGAGCCAGGCCATGAGGAAATACCGGGGAATGCGGGCCAGCAGAATTGAGGCGCCGAAGGATACCGGGCTGACTCCCAAAGCGCCCGCGCACAAGACGAAGATCTTGGTCGGCAGCGGGATGGGAACCAAAGCGGGGATAAAGACCGTCAGCAGTCCATAACGCTGGAACCAGCGGCGCAGCCGCATGGCTCTTTCCGAGCTCGCCTTACGTTCCAGATACGTCTGCCCGCCTTTGCGAGCGGCGTAAAAAAGCACCATGTTGCCCGCCACCGATCCGAGCACCGCCAGCGTTGCAGCCAGATAGGCTTTGGACGGATTCAGTACCGCTACCGAAACAAGCAGCACATCGACGCCTTCTGGCAGAGGAACTCCCGCCGAGTCTATGGCCGCCAGCATCACGACTCCCAGTGGCCCCCAGCCAAGCAGCGTCTTGAATACTTGATGCAGTCCTGCCTCCCCAGCGCGCTGTTGCGCGGACCGTACCATTCTAACCGAGATTTGTTCTTGCGTGGCCGGTCAATTGCCCAGCATCCGGAGAAGTTCCGCTTCGCCGATCACCGGCACACCCAGAGCCCTGGCTTTGTCCAGTTTGGACCCAGCCTCTGCGCCAGCCACCACATAGCTGGTCTTCTTACTCACCGAACCGGTGACTTTGCCCCCGGCGGCTTCGATTCTCTTGGTGGCTTGCTCTCTAGTCATCGATTCCAGCGTGCCGGTGAGCACGAAGGTTTGGCCTGTCAGAGAGCCGCCCTGGAACGTTTTCTCCTTTTGTTCGAATTGTAACCCGGCTTCCCTCAGCCGCTCCACCAGCTTGAGATTACGTTGCTCGGCGAAGAAGTCGATGATGCTGCGAGCCACTTTCGGACCCACTTCCTCGGCTTTCTGCAAAGTCTCGAAATCGGCTTCGCGGATCTTGTCCAGGCTCCCAAAGGTATTGGCCAGAATCTCAGCCGTGCGGGCGCCGACAAAACGGATCCCCAGCGCGCTGATGACACGCGGCAGAGGTGCCCGGCGGGAAGCGTCAATGTTGGCCAGCAGTTTCTCGGCCGATTTGGGACCCATGCGCTCCAATCCCACCAATTGATCGAAGGTGAGCTGATAGAGGTCCGCCACGCTTTCCACCAGCTTACGTGACACCAGTTGATCAACCAGGGCTTCCCCCAGTCCGTCAATGTCCATCACGCCGCGCGAGGCAAAGTGGAGGATGGACTCCTTCAGCCGCGCTGGACAATTGGTGTTGACGCAACGCCATATCGTTTCGCCTGGCTCCCGGACCACGCGGCCGCCGCAAACCGGGCATGCCTCGGGCATGCGAAATGGGCGGCGCTGGGCGCCCGGCGCTTTCACGCGCACCACTTTCGGGATCACGTCGCCGCTGCGCTCGATAATGACCGTGTCGCCTATCTGCACCCCCAGGCGCGCGATCTCGTCTTCATTGTGCAAGGTGGCGCGCGAGACGGTGACGCCGCCGACGCTCACGGGCCGGAGATGCGCCACGGGCGTCAACGCTCCTGTGCGGCCTACCTGAACCTCAATGTTTTCGACCACGGTTTCTTCCTGCCGCGCCGGATACTTGAAGGCGATCGCCCAGCGCGGGGCTTTCGCCGTCCAGCCGAGCTGATTCTGCTGGGCGACCGAATCCACCTTGGCCCCCACGCCGTCGATTTCGTACGGCAACTGCTCACGCCCGGCCTCCCACTGCCGGCAGAACTCGAGCAGCTCCTCGATGTCCCGGCACAAGCGCCGGTGGGGATTCACCTTAAAACCCATTTGCAGGAGCCTCTCGAGCGATTCCCACTGGCTGGCGCACCACGGCGCTCCGTCTACCAGCAGAAAGTAGGGGTAGTAATCCAGGCGGCGTGACGCGGTCACCGAAGGCTCCAGGATCCGCAA
>CAYSBM010000505.1:0-2833 GCA_964429095.1 uncultured Solibacteraceae bacterium
CGAGAAAGCCGCAGCGGAAGCCGAAGCCCAGCGCCGCCGAACTTTCCGGTTCGAAATTAAAAGCGCTGTCGTTCAGCCGCAGCTTTTCAAGCGCATCTCTCAATAGTGTATGTTGGTGCGATTCGACCGGGTACAATCCAGCGAACACCATCGCCTTGGCGGGTTGAAAGCCAGGCAGCGGAGCTGCGGCCAGCTCGTTGGCGTCCATGACGGTGGCGCCGATCTGCGCGTCAGAGACGTTCTTGATGTTGGCGAACATGTAGCCGACTTCGCCCGCCGACAACTCCTGGCAAGGCACGGGCTTGGGCGACTGGTAGCCCAGTCCCTCGACTTCGAACGTAGCTCCGTTGGAAAATAGCCGGATCTTCTGGCCCAGATACAACCGCCCGTCCACTACGCGCAGCAAGGTGATGACGCCGCGGTAGGGATCGAACCAGGAATCGAAGACCAGGGCGCGCAGCGGGGCTTCCGGAACGCCCGGAGGCGGGGGCACACGCCGCACCACGGCTTCCAAGACTTCGGGCACCCCCATCCCGCTTTTGGCGCTCACCAGTAGTGCGTCTTTGGCGTCCAGCCCGATCACCTGTTCGATTTCTTCTTTGACCCGCTCGGGTTCGGCCGACTCCAAGTCGATCTTATTGATAACTGGAATGATCTCGAGGTTATGGTTGAGCGCCAGGTAGGTATTGGCCAGCGTCTGCGCTTCGACTCCTTGCGAGGCGTCGACCACCAAGAGAGCGCCTTCACAGGCCTGCAAACTGCGCGAGACCTCGTAGGTGAAATCAACATGGCCGGGCGTGTCAATGAGGTTAAGCTGGTAGTCCAGTCCGTCGGCGGCGCGGTAGTTCAGCCGCACGGCGTGTGACTTAATGGTGATGCCGCGCTCCCGTTCCAGGTCCATCGAATCCAGCACCTTCTCCATCATCTCACGCGGGCTAAGCGCGCCGGTCATTTCGAGCAAGCGGTCGGCCAGCGTGGACTTGCCGTGGGCTATGTTCGCAATGATGGAAAAGTTCCGTATGTAGCGGGGATCCATGCGGTATGATGAAGTTCTAGAGTCCAATTATCCCATATGTTTCCGCAGCGGACGGGCGTGAGTAGAGGGAAACAGGATTTTCATGATCTGGAACTCCGCGGGGGAGGCTATGCCGAACAAGGTGATTGAAGGAACCCTGGATGCGAAAGGGCTGAAGTTCGCCATTGTGGTAAGCCGCTTTAACAGCGTGGTGACCGAGCGCCTCCTGGCGGGCGCATTGGACGCTCTGACGCGAACCGGATGCGCGGACGCCGATATCGAAATCGTGCGCGTTCCGGGCAGTTGGGAAATGCCCGTGGTGGTGCGGGAACTGGCCGCCGCCAAGCGCCATGACGGGATCATCTGCCTGAGCGCGGTCATCCGCGGCGACACGCCCCATTTCGACTACATCGCCGCCGAGGTGGCCAAGGGCTTAGGGCAGACCTCCATCGAGTGCGGTGTGCCTGTCGCCTTCGGTGTCCTGACTACCAATTCGCTCGAGCAGGCCATCGAGCGTGCCGGAGCCAAGAGCGGCAACAAGGGCTTCGACGCCGCCATGACCGCTGTGGAAATGGGTAACCTCATGCGGCGGCTGCGCGCCGGTTAGACGTTGGGAGAATGGCCGCCCGGCACAAGTCGCGCGAGCGTTCCCTCCAGATTCTTTACCAATGGGACCTGCTCGGCAATTCCATCGACGCTAGCATCGCTTCCTATTACGATTGTCTTTCCTCACCCGAGGAAGAACGCCCGCCTGCCGAAGACCAGTTCATGGACCAACTGGTACGCGGCGTGGCTGGCCGTGTGGAGGAAATTGACGCCAGCATCGCCCGGCACTCAGAGCACTGGCGCATTGAACGCATGCCGGCGGTGGACCGCAACATCCTGCGGCTGGCCATATTCGAAATGATCGCCGGCATCTCACCGGCGGCCATTGCCATCGACGAGGCGCTCCAACTGGCTAAGCGCTTCTCCGGCGAGGAGAGTCTGCCTTTCATCAACGGCGTTCTGGACGCCGTCCGCAAGGAACGCGAAAATCAGCCGGCCTAAACTCCCGCTCGCCGGTTCGCCCAAGTTACAATTGGGCCTATGGCTATCATCAATAGGCGAGAGTTTACAAAGGCGGGTGCGGCCGTCCTTTTTACTGCCCGCAGTTATTCTCAGATTACGGGCGCCAACGAGCGGCTGCGCATCGGCGTGATCGGCGCCGGCGGCATGGCGAGCTATCACATGAGCACGCTGATGAAGATGCGCGAGAAGGACAATCTCGAAATCCTGGGCGTGTGTGACGTCTACCAGCCGCGTCTGGATAAAGCCGCGCAACTGACCGGCGGTAAGCCTTATAAGGATTATCGCAAGCTGCTCGAAGTTAACGACATCGACTATGTGTTGATCGCCACGCCCGAGCACTGGCACGCGCAGATGACGCTCGATGCCGCCGCGGCGGGCAAGCACATCTACTGCGAAAAACCCATGACGCACACAGTTGAGGAGGCCAAGCGCGTGGTGGCCAAAGTGAAGGCCGCAGGGGTAAAGATGCAGGTTGGCGTGCAGGGTATGTCGGATGATTCTTACGAAACCGCCCATCAGTACGTCCAGGACGGAACACTTGGTAAAGTCACCATTGCCGAGATCTGTTACTCGCGCAACCATCTAACCGATTTTTGGGACTACCCCGGCGATCCGGATGCGCGCCCCGGCCAGAACCTCGACTGGAACGCCTGGCTCGGTCCGGCGCCCAAGCGCGCCTGGGATCCCAACCGCTTCATCCGCTGGCGCTGGTTCTGGGATTATTCAGGCGCCATCGCCACCGATTTGATT
>CAYSBM010000506.1:0-2831 GCA_964429095.1 uncultured Solibacteraceae bacterium
GAGAGTCTGCCGCCGCCCCACCGCTGTTTCTGGCGGCGCCAGAGGCGGGTGGTTCTGGGTTCCCTGCTGGGGGGAGTGACATTTTCGTTGGCGTGGGCATTGCTCAGTGAGCCTGTGTTTCGGGCACGGACAACCATCGAAATCGGTAGTTTGAATGCGTCCGCGCTGGCCTCCGCGGGTGTCCCGGCGCAGGAACACGCTGCGGCCGCAGAGATGCAACTCCACACACAGGTGAATATTTTGCGCAGCGAATCTCTGTGCCGGCGCGCGCTTTCCCGCATGGAGACCATCCCGGCGGAAGTGAACCGGCCGTTACGGGGGCCAGCCGTCTGGATCCGTAGACTCAGGCAGCCAGGTCTTAGAGGGCCCGAGAACACAGAACTGCAAGTGGCGCAGGTGATCAAGCACCTGACGGTCCGGCCCGTTGCTCATAGCCGGGTCATCGAGGTCCTCTTTGACTCTCGGCATCCGGAATTCGCCGCCGCCTTCGCCAATCAACTGGCGTCAGAATACGCCAAGTGGAACTCCGAACAGCGCTGGAAAACCATTACGGAGACTTTGGAGTGGCTGAAACCGGAGTTGCAGTATCTGAAAGAGAATCTCCAGCGTTCGGGCCGGCAGATTGAGACCGCCATGCGCCTGCGGGCTGAAGCGGATGCAGAACAAGCCGGCCTGGGCGTCAAAGGGGCAAGAATCCAGTGGGTGCAGCGGGAACTGATGAAAGCCCAGAAAGAGCGGGCTGCACGCCAGTTGTTGTATGAGCAGGTCAGCGCGGGGCCCGCAGCCTCCCTATCCTCCATCGCAATGGGCGGAGCGTTGCGGGATTACCAAGCCCGCCTTTCCGATTTGAAGAGGCAGCGTGCCGAACTGGCCGTGTCCATTAAGCCCGACCGCCACCGGATGGAAGCCTTGGAGGCGCAAATTTCGGATGTCGAGCGGGTGATCTTGGATGAATGGTTTCAAACTTTAAAGCGCGTGCTGAATGAGTACACAACTGCCCTGCGGCGAGAGCAGGCGTTATCAGAACAACTGGCCACGATGGCCCGCACCCAAGCCGGATCGAAACCTGCCCGCCGGGAAAACGACGAATTACAGGATGCTATTGCAGGCAGCCGGCTCTTGTATGACTTTGTCATACAAAAACTAGAGGAAGCCGCTGTAGCGTCGGCCATCCACGGCCCGCATGTTCGCATCCTGGATCACGCGCAGACGCCAGCGCTGCCCCACAAGCCGGATTTTGTGCTCCATGCCGGTTTTGGTTCAACGATAGGACTACTGCTGGGGTTGGGCATTGCTGTATCGCGGGAGCGGGCCGGCCGGCGGCTCTTCGCTCCCGGCAGAATCTCTGAGATCTTGAACGTTCCAGAACTAGGGGTTATCCCCAACGCCCGCCTGGACCCCGGCAAGCGAACGCGCCCAGGACGGCATTTTCTGCTCCCGGCCGGCAATGATCATGCGGAGCAACTGGAGTTAGTAACCTTGCGCCGCAAGCCATCCATACTGGCGGAATCTTACCGCACGGCCTTGACTTCGATCTTGCTGGCGAATCTGGACGGCAAGCGCCCTCAGGTTCTGACCTTCACCAGCGTAACTAGCGGCGAGGGAAAAACCACCGTTGTCAGCAATCTGGCCATCGCGCTAGCCGAAATCCACCGGCAAGTGGTCATGATTGAAGGAGATTTGCGTAACCCGCGGTTGAGCAGCGCGTTCAGCATAGCGAACAGTTGGGGATTGACTGACATTCTCAACGGCGCGCAGCCCATTGAAGACATGCCCATCGAGTCCTTGGTGCGTCCGACCGAAGTGCCCGGCCTCAAGTTACTCCCCAGCGGCCCGGCTACCTCCAACTTGTTCACTATCTTGCACTCTCCCCGCCTGCCGGCGTTGCTCCGCTATTTCCGGAAGCGCTTCGATGCGGTCTTGATCGACAGTTGCCCCATGCTGCACCTGCAAGACGCCCGCATTCTGGGAGGCTTATCCGACGCGGTCGTCCTGGTAGTCCGGCCGGGGGCGTCCCAGGAGGAGGATCTGCACGAAGCCCTGGAACGGCTTAAAGAGGATCGCACAGCCGTACTGGGAGTGATTCTCAATGATTGGAATCCCCGAACGAGCGGCCGAAAGCTCGATGAGTATTACGGGCCTTATTATGCCCACCAGTTCAGAATCCCGCTATGAACAAAGCCACCTTGATTGCATCCCATACGGCGCTGGCCGGTTTGGCCATGGCGACGGCGGTCTATTTGCGCCACGACTTTGTCCTGCCGCATGCGAATCTGCCCCTGTACGGCAAGATGGTTCTGCTTGCGGCAGCCGTCAAAGCGGCGGCTTTTCACTGCGGCGGACTGTACCGGACTTGGTGGCGGGCTGTCGGGATCTTTGATCTCTTGCACCTGTTTCTCGTCAATCTGGTGGCCACGGCGCTGCTGACGGCCGCCAGTCTGGCGCTGGTTGGGAAAGCGGTGCCGCCCGGAATTTACATCATCGACTTTCTGGTCTGTTTCTTGCTGACGGCGGGAGTATTGTTCTCGGCCCGGATTTACCGTGAGGCGCATTTCAACGGTGTCTCGCGCGCACCCAGGAAACAAATTCTGATTTATGGCGCAGGGTGCGCAGGAATTGCGTTGCTCAAGGACCTTCGCAGTAATCCCAGCCTCCGGTATAAGATTCTGGGGTTCCTCGATGACGCCCGCCGCAAAGTTGGCTCCCGGGTGGTGGGCGTGCCAGTTCTGGGGACCGGCCGAGACGCGGCGTTCGTGGTTGAGGACATGCGGGCGCGGGGAATCCAAATCCACGAAATTCTAATCGCTATGCCTGCGGCTACCGGCCGTCAC
>CAYSBM010000507.1:0-2806 GCA_964429095.1 uncultured Solibacteraceae bacterium
GAGCACGCGGGGGCCGCCCACCGCCGCCATGCCCGCGCGCACTGGACCGCCTGCGATCACGCCCGTGCCTTCCGGCGCCGGCTTCAACAACACCTGGCCGCTTCCAAAGCGGCCCAGCACCGGATGCGCGATGGTCGTGGCCAGCACGTTTACCTTGCGCAGGTTCTTCTTGGCCGCTTCAATACCTTTCTTGATGGCTGCTGGCACTTCGCGGGCTTTGCCCGTTCCAAACCCCACCACCTTCTGGCTGGGATCACCCACCACCACCAGAGCCGAAAAGCTGAGGTTCTTGCCGCCCTTGACCACCTTGGTCACGCGGTTGATGGCGACCACCTGTTCTTTCAGGCTGAGAGTCGCCGGATCGATTCGCTTGAGTATATTCGTGGCTGCCATGCGCCTAAAACTCCAATCCGGCTTCCCGCGCCGCCTCCGCCAGGGCCTTGACGCGCCCATGATAGAGGTACCCGCCGCGGTCGAAGACGACTTTCACGATTCCACGTTCTTTGGCTCGCTCGGCAATCAGCTTGCCCACCTGCCGGGCGCCTGCCACATTTCCGCCGCCAGCTACCGGTGCGCCTTTTTCGGCTGAGCTGGCCGCCGCCAGGGTTCTTCCCACGGTGTCGTCGATCACCTGTGCATAAATGTTCTTCAGGCTGCGAAACACAGCCAAGCGCGGCCGCTGGCTGGTGCCCCGCACCTTCCGCCGGATCCGGCGATGAATCTTCCGGCGGACCTCGTCTTTAGAAATCTTACGTATCATTTGCCACCCGCCCCGGTCTTGCCGACCTTCTTGCGCAACACTTCGCCGGTGTACCGGATGCCTTTTTGCTTGTATGGCTCCGGCGGCCGCAACGAGCGTATGTCGGCCGCCACTTGGCCCAACAGTTGTTTGTCGAAGCCGCTCAAGACAATGTGCGTCTGCTTTTCAATCTTGGCCTCGATCCCTTCCGGCAACAGGCACTCGATGGGATGCGAATAGCCCAGGTTGAACGTGATCACCTTGCCCTTCATCTCGGCGCGGTAGCCTATGCCGACGATGTCCAGTTCCTTGGTGAACAGGTTCGCCACACCCTGGACGGCGTTGGCCACCAGCGCCCGGGTAAGCCCATGCAGCGCGGCCTGGTCTTCACTGGACCGCACCAGTTCCAGGCGCCCGTCGCTCTGGCGCACTTCAATTCCCGCCGGAACCGGCACCGTCAGCTTGCCCTTGGGGCCTTCCACCTGCAAATTCTCGCCGATGGCCACCTTGACGCCTTTCGGCAAGGGAATCGGCTTTTTTCCCACTCTTGACATGGCTCAATCCACTCCGCTTTCCACCCGCCTACCAGACCTGGCAGAGAATCTCCCCGCCCAGCCCTTCTTTCCTGGCGTTGCGGCCCGTCATCACGCCCCGGGGCGTGGTCAGGATATTGATCCCCATTCCACCGAGCACGCGCGGGATCTGCTTGCTGCCTACATACACCCGCCTGCCCGGCCGCGACACCCGCTCAATGTGCGAGATCACCGGCTGGTTGCCGGCCGTGTACTTGAGATAGATCCGGATCAGCTTGCGCGAGCCTTCCTCGGCAAGCTTGTAATTGGCGACATAGCCTTCTTCCCGCAAAATCCGCGCAATCTCGCTCTTCAGCCGCGAGGCCGGAACATCCACTTTCGCATGGCGCGCCGCCAGCGCGTTGCGGATTCGGGTCAGCATGTCGGCGACCGGGTCCGATACCATCATCGTCGTCCTCTCCGCCTTTCTACCAGCTCGCCTTGATCACGCCGGGGATTTCGCCGGCTAAGGCGAGCTGCCGGAAGCAGATCCGGCACAGGTTGAACTTGCCAATGTATCCGCGCGGCCGCCCGCAGCGGAAGCAGCGGTTGCGCAAGCGGATCTTGTACTTGGGCTTCTTCTTCTCTTTGGCGATCTTGGCCGTTGTTGCCATCAGTTGTTCCCTCTTGTCCCGCGGCCCTATTGCCGGAAGGGCATGCCCAGATGCTTGAGCAAGGCCAGCCCTTCGGCGTCCGTCTTCGCCGTGGTCGTGATACAAATATTCATGCCCTTGGTTTTCTCGACCTTGTTGTAATCAATCTCGGGGAAAACCAACTGGTCCTTCAAGCCCAGCGTGTAGTTGCCGCGGCCGTCAAACGACTTGGTCGATACGCCGCGGAAGTCGCGTACGCGCGGCAGCGCTACGTTGACCAGCCGGTCCAAGAACTCGTACATGCGGTCGCCGCGCAAAGTCACCATGCAGCCGATCGACATGCCTTCACGCAACTTGAACGCCGCAATGGACTTGCGCGCCTTGGTAATCACCGGACGCTGCCCGGAAATCTGCGCCAGCTCGGCGACGGCCCCTTCCATGAGCTTGGGCGTCTGCGTGGCCTCTCCCAACCCGATATTGATGCTGATCTTCTCCAGCTTCGGCACGGCCATCGGATTCTTGAAGCCGAACTCCTTGATCAACGCCGGCACCACCGTCTTCTGGTATTTCTCTCTCAGCCTTGCTCTCATGGCAAATCCCTTATGCGTCCACTCACGCCTTGCGGTCCAGCACCGCGCCGCACTTGCGGCAGACGCGCGTCCGCCGCCTCTTGCCCCCCACCGTTTCCACCTTGTGCGCTACACGCACCGGGCCGCAGGCGTCGCAAACCAGCATCACGCTGGAAGCCGCAATAGGACCTTCGCGCTCGGCGATGCCACCCTTGATCTGACGCGAGGGATTCGCCCGCGTGTGCCGCTTGACCATCATCACGTGCTCGACCAGGAGCTTTCCGCGGCGGCGGTCGACGCTGAGCACGCGGCCCTGCTTGCCTTTATCGCGCC
>CAYSBM010000508.1:0-2804 GCA_964429095.1 uncultured Solibacteraceae bacterium
AACGCCAGCAGGAAAAATGGAGACGCCAGCCCTGCCGCGAATGCCGCCATCCCCACCAGCGGCTGCCATCCTCCGCCGCTTACCGATGCCGCCAGCAGCGTCCCCACCAGCGGCCCTACGCATGCAAACGACGTCAGCGAGAAAGTGAGTCCCATCAGAAGCGCGCCCGCTGTCCCCCCGCGCCCCGAAGCTCGGTCCAGTCGCGTCAACAGTGAACTCGGTAGCCGTAGCTCAAAGGCTCCCAGCAGGCTCAATGCGAATGCCAGAAACACCAGCGCGATGAAGCCGTTCACCCACGGGCTGGACCCCAGTTGCGTAACCCCGAACGGTCCCATCGCCGCCGTCGCAGCTAGCCCCAGCGTCGTAAATAGCACCACGATGCCCAGGGAGAATACCGCCGCTTGTACAACGCTTGCACGTCTTGATCCCCCCTGACGGCTCAAGAAATACGATACCGTGAGCGGAATCATCGGAAATACGCAGGGTGTGAATATGGCCGCCAGGCCCAAGCCGAACGCCACCAGTGGGAAGGCCACCGAGCTTGGCTGTGAGCCGCTGCCGCTCATCTTGGCGGCTTCAGCTCCTGTCTTGCCGCCCTCACTGCGGAGTTCAACAAAATCCGGCGGCGCCGTGACTTTGGTTGGCTTGGCGCTTGGATCAATCAGCAGGCTGGTTACCGCCGTGCGCTTCACCGGCGGAAGGCACATTTTGTCGTCGCAGGTTTGGTAGCGCGCTTCGGCCGTTAGCTCTAGCCGCCCTTGCGGAGCATCCGGCTGCAACTGGCAAATAAAGAGAAATTCCGCCTGCCCGTCATAAGTTTCCACCAGAAGGTTGAAGTTCTTGTCGAACCTCTGCTCCGGCGGCCGGGCGTACAACCGGCAGCCTTTCACCGCCGCGTGTGGGACTAGGCTCACCCTGGTGGGCAGCGGGCCTCCCTCGGGGGTGGTGAGCGAGTACAGATGCCAACCCGCATCCATCTTCGCTGTCAGCCGCAACAGGACTTCGCCTCCCGCCGCCGCCGTTCTGCTGGCGGATTCCAGGCTCCACTGCACCGGGTTCAGCTTTTGGCCCCGCGCCTCGGCCGTCACCAGGCATGACAGAATCGCCGCTAGGATGATGCCGGCCAAACGCTTAGTCGGCTCGCGCCGCCGCCGGGCGGGCGAACTCTTGCAGTTCTTCTTCAATCCGGTGGTCCACCCGCCCGGCCGCGAATTCCGCGGCCACGCGAATCGCGTTCTTGATCGCGTTGGCGTTGCTGCGCCCATGGCAAATGATGCATACCCCCTTGGTTCCCAGAAGCGGCGCCCCGCCGTACTCGGAGTAGTCCACTCTCTTGCGGAAATCAGCGAACGCCGCCCGCGACAACACATACCCGATCTTGCGCGTGATGGTCGACCTCAGCGATTCCTGTAATAAATGCTTGATAATGTCTACGAGCCCTTCGCTGACCTTCAGCGCTACATTGCCGGTAAAGCCGTCGCACACGATGACATCTGCTTCGCCCGTATAAACATCGCGCCCCTCAACATTGCCGATGAAATTAATCGGCAAACTCTTGAGCAGCGGCGTCGCCGCCCGCGTGAGTTCGTTGCCTTTGTGCTCTTCCTCGCCGATAGACAGCAACCCCACTCGCGGATGGCGGGTGTGAAAAATCACCCGTGAATAAATGGAACCCATCACGGCGAATTGCGCCAGCATTTGCGGCGTCGAATCCACGTTCGCCCCTACGTCGATGATGACCGCCGGCGTGCCCTTTAATGTCGGAAAAGCCGAGGCCAGCGCTGGGCGATCCACGCCCGGGATCATCCCCTGCACCATCTTGGCTGTGGCCATCGCCGCCCCCGTGTTGCCCGCCGACACCAGCCCCTGCGCCAGCCCGTCGCGCACCAAGCGGCTGGCCACGCGGATCGAGCTGTCCCGTTTGGCCCGGAAAGCCCGCGCCGCGCTGTCCTCCATGGTCACAACTTCACTGGCGTGAACGATCTCGATCGGCAGCCTCTGCCAGCCTTCGTGCGTCGCCAGTTCCTTGCGGAGCGCATCTTCCCGCCCTACCAGAATTACCTGCACTCCCAGTGACCGGCTGGCCCGTACCGCCCCTTCCACCTCCACTTTGGGGGCGTGGTCGCCGCCCATGGCGTCCACAGCGATCGTAACCATATGTCTCAGCTATACTGCGGCCGTTCGACCGCTATTCTTCGGCTACTTCCACCACTTCACGCCCCTTGTACTTGCCGCAATGCGGGCAAACCCGGTGCGGCATCTTGGGTTCGTGACAGTTCGGGCACTCGCTGGTGCCCACGCCCCGAATAGCGTCGTGTGCGCGGCGCGTCGACGTGCGCCGCTGCGAATGTCTCCTCTTCGGATTTGGCATGCAAACTCCCTTTGTATGAAGTCTAAACTTTGCTTCTTAAGCGGCAGAATCTAGAACTGCTTCAGAGCTGCCCAGCGTTCGTCTACCAGCTTGCTCCGGCAACCGCATTCCCCTTCGTTGCGGTTTTGCCCACATACCGGGCAGATGCCTTTACAATCGGTCCGGCAAACCCGTTGCATCGGGAGCGCCAACAGCACCCGCTCCCGCAATACTTCTTCCAGTTCCAGTCCATCGCCTTCGTAGAACCCTACATCGGCCTCCCGCGCCCCGATCTCCACCTCTTGGGCGGGCCCCAGTAGCGCTACCGGCTCGTAATACAGATCAAAATCGGTTTCAATCTGATAATGGGCCGGCTCTAGGCAACGGTCGCATTCGGCTTCCATCACCACGCTCAACCGGCCTCTGACCCGGACTTCCCCTAGGCTCTCTGATA
>CAYSBM010000509.1:0-283 GCA_964429095.1 uncultured Solibacteraceae bacterium
GTTTGGTGGTGGTCCCGGCTGCCGTCTTTGTGGTTGCCTTGCGCCGCGTGGTCTTCTTGCGTGGCTTCACCGGTTCATCCACCGGAATCGCCGTGGGCTGCCCTTCAACTACTGGCTGTGGCTCGTCAACGGGGATCTCGTCAACCGGCTCAGGCGGGGCCTCGGGTAAAGCCGGGGGATAAAACTCCGCGCCCAAATGCACCAAGAGGCCTTTCTCCTCGTCAGGCTCGATGCGCACCAGCAGCTTGTCCTGGGCGAAGTTCAACAGTTCGGCGAAGTCCTG
>CAYSBM010000509.1:293-2549 GCA_964429095.1 uncultured Solibacteraceae bacterium
CCTGGAAGCCATATTGCGTGGGCTCAAACTGCGGGTTCACCTCCCGTACCCAGGCAGCCAGATCGTCGGCCAGAACGCCATTGTCCATCTCCAGACGGTGCGTCTCGAGCACGTCCCGCAGCACCGGCAATGCTTCGGCCGGATCGGTGACCGGCGTTTCGGCTTGCGCGGAAGCCTTCCGCCGGATCAGGTAGCGCCCCTCGCCGCCGCTCAATTCGATGTAGCCGGCATTGCGCAGTTTTTCGACGAAATCCGAGAAGCTCCCCGCCCCGTATGCCTTCTCACTGAACCTGGAGTCCAGTTGCAGCATGGTTGACTTCAACAGGCCGAGCTGGGGCTGCACCGAACGCCGTTCCAACACTTGCAGCGCGCGTTCCACCAGCGGCATCGCCTGGGCCAGATCGAGCGGGGCCGGTTTCTGCCGCGGCGGCCGCTGCGAAGGCGGTTGTTGCTGCTGGGACGGTTGCTGCGCGGGACGGCCGCTGCGGCGTTGCGAACCGTCATCATCCAACAGCGATTCGTAGCTGATGAATTCGTGGCAGTTCTGCTGTAAGATCGTGCTGGTAAAGGCCTTGCCGCCGACCACAAAAACGGTCTTGCCATAAGCCTTCAATTTGTTCACCAGCGGGATAAAGTCGCTGTCGCCGCTGACGATGGCGAAGGCGGTAATGTTGGGGTGGGTGAAGGCCATTTCCAGGGCATCCAGCGCCAGATTGATATCGGCGCCATTCTTGTCTCCGCGCGGAGATGGAATCCGTTGCACCATCTGGACGGCGTTTTCCGCCATGCTGCGGGTGGCCGGCTCGCAGCGTCCCCAGTTGGCGTAAGCGAACTTGGCCACGATGTCGCCGCGTTCTTTGAGCGCGTCGAGCGCCAGCGAAACGTCGAATTCGCGGCGCAAAGTTGATTTCACGCCGATTTCAATGTTGTCGTAGTCTACGAATACCGCGATGTTGAGCCGTTCCTGCATCGCATTCCTCTCTTCCTTGCCGGCGTGCTACCGTCCCTCGAGCCGGCTATCCCCGTGCCCGTGTGGCGTGCACTCTTGCTGATGAGAACCCATTTGCCGGACAGCGACAATCCTTCGCGAGCCATGCAACGGGCGCGCAGCGCATTGGTTAGGCGACCTTCGCTCGCTCCAGGTTCCCTGGGATGTCGCAACTGGCGGAACTCTACTCATTCCGCCGTCTCCATTGTAACTTGTACTCGGCAACGCAAGTTTGCCGGAACCCGCCGGGCTGTAAGCCGGTTTCTGTACCTCGTGACGAGGCGGCAGCCATTCCTCTGGGCCGCGCATTACTGAGCGGCTCTAGCGACCTACCCGGGAGTCAAACGGAACGGGCCGCTCCTCCTCCCCTATTTGGTCTTGCTCCGCGTGGGGCTTGCCCTGCCAGCCGGATTACTCCGGCCGCGGTGCGCTCTTACCGCACCTTTTCACCCTTACCGTGCTCCGGCTTGCACCGCGCACGGCGGTTTGTTTTCTGTGGCGCTTTCCGTGAAACCCGCTTTGAGCGGATCCCCCCGGCCGTTAGCCGGCACGCTGCCCTCCGGAGACCGGACTTTCCTCCCGTTGCCGGGCGGCTGCCCGCCCGGCGGGTCCGCTTCAATTATCGCACGGCGGAGACCGATATAATAGCCTCGTGAAGCCCACCGTACAGATCTCTCTGGATCTCACCGATATCGGCGAAGCCATAAACACGGCCGCTCTGGCCGTGCGCGCCGGCGTCGACTGGCTGGAAGTTGGGACGCCGCTGATCATTGCGCACGGCATGCACGCTGTGCGGGAGTTGAAAGCCCGGTGGCCGGAGGTCCCCATTGTCGCCGACCTGAAGACTATGGATGGCGGCTGGCTGGAAGCCGAAATAATGGCCAAAGCCGGTGCTTCGATGGTGGTAGTGATGGGTCAGGCGCATCCGGAAACCGTGGAACTGGTCGTAAGAGCCGGACGTGATTTTGGCGTCAAGGTGATGGGCGACAACCTGGCTATGCCCGATCCTGTTGAGGGGGCGCGCCGTTTGGAGGAGTTGGGCTGCGATTACATCATCCACCACATCGGCTATGACATGCGCAACCTGCAACGCCAGCGTGGGCTCACGCCGCCCACGCCCTTGGACCGTTTGCGCGAGGTCGTCGAGGCGGTCAACGTCCCGGTGCAGGCCGTGGGCGGGCTCCCCATCGACCAGGCGATCGACACCCCGCGTTTCGGCGCGCCGCTGGGGGTTGTAGGCGCCCCGTAGGCCCTCGACGCCAGTGCGG
>CAYSBM010000509.1:2559-2795 GCA_964429095.1 uncultured Solibacteraceae bacterium
CAGCGATGACAAGTCGTTCCGCACCGCCGGCGGAGACGTCGAACAGGTGCTGCGGCTGATCTGTGAAAAGGTTCATTCTTTCGGCGACGTGCCGGTGGGAAAGGAGCGCCGCGCATGAGTCCTGTGATGCCCGCGGTTGTCAATTACGCCCGCGAGCCGCATAGCGTCGAACTACGCCAGGCGCCCGTTCCGGCCAGCGGCGAAACTGGCGGCTTGTTGAGCGGGGGCGCGGGGTG
>CAYSBM010000510.1:0-315 GCA_964429095.1 uncultured Solibacteraceae bacterium
TCTTGGTAACGCCCAGCTCGGTCAAGAGCAAAGCCACCGGCTTGGACGTCATCGAGGCACCGCGGTCGGCATGGATCGTAAGCTGATCGGGGGTGATGTTCTGCTGGCGGCAGGTCTCGCCGATTAGCCGCTTGGCCAACTCGGCGCTTTCCCGCTCAGCGACCATCCAGCCGACGACGTAGCGGCTGAAGATATCCAAGATCACATACAGATAGAAGCAGGACCACTGGACCGGCCCGGGCAGCTTGGTGATGTCCCAGCCCTAGCCCTGGTTGGCGCCGATGTTCAGCAGTTGCGGCTTCTGATAAGTGGGAT
>CAYSBM010000510.1:325-2789 GCA_964429095.1 uncultured Solibacteraceae bacterium
GCCCCCTCGGCCTGTTTGACCGGCAACTGCTTAAGAGTCGACTTGAGCACTGAATGGGAATTCTTTCTCCGCCCTCTACAGGAATTCACGGCGGCAAAGGTGTCTCAGTCATATTGGCACAGAGGGACGTGTTTGATCTCCGCAAGGCAGTGAGGCACCCAGTTGACATAAGTCCGGAGCAGGTGGGCTCGACTGAATCGGAAGTAATAGAGCTGGTGGATCGCCTTAAGAAGCGGGATTTCGCCCCGGCGCCGGGACCGCAGTGTAAAGGCTGCAACGTGCGCCAGCTCTGCAAGTACCGCCTGTAAAGCTCACTTGCTTGTGTGCGCAGTGGAGCGCCGGCCGCCAGGCATGGGCTCCAGAAAGCGGGCAAGCCGCCGGGACAGCCTGGTGGCCGCCTTCGTTTCGCATTCCCAGACCACGCACACCCGCCAGCCAAGCTTGCGCAATTCGCGCCCATTCTCCTGGTCGCGCCGCATGTTCCGCTCGAGCTTGGGGCCCCAATACTGAACGCGCGACTTGGGAATGTGGGAATCGATGCAGCCCGCGTGCTGGTGCCAGAAGCATCCCCGGACCTCGATGATGCTCTTCAATCGCGGCAGAACGATGTCCGGTTTGCCAGGAAGCGAGGCCACATGGAGCCGGTAACGGTAGCCCATTCCGTGGACCAGGCGGCGGACGATCATCTCCGGCGACGTGTCCCGGCTTCGAATCCGGCTCATGTTCGCCGAGCGCCGCTCTGGGGTCAGTTTGTCCATGGCCATCCTACTGCCACTCGTGCGTCTGTTGGATGAGCCACTCCAGATTGCGGAGGCACATAGTGCGGCCGTTCTCCTGCAATCCGTGCCAGATCAGTTCGGGGGCGAAGTGAACCGCAGCGGACAGGGCGGCATTGGGCATGGCTGGCGGGCAGTTGCTGAGGACCTTGTGCAAGCGGTTCGGCGCGAACTCGCCGACCACTCCGTAGAGCCTGCAATTATGGTTTTGCCGGCGCGCAGCGGGCGCATACGCCAGAGCCTCATCGACAAGATCGACCCGGTCGTGGCGGTAGCGCCATCGGGTAGAGAGTAGCGCGACTAGATGGCCATTCCTGCGCGCCACGATGTCGAGCTTGGCGTCCGGACTGCGCGTCGCAAAATGGTAGCCCGGAAACTCACCGTGGGGATCGACCTCTTCCTCATAGGTGACGCCAGGATCGCCGAAAGTCTCCAGAATCGTCACAATCAGCGAGCGGAAGGCATGCCCAACCAGGTTGTGCGGTTGTAGTGCTGAAATCTGCGGTTGGGTCCAGTACAGCCCGATGTGAGTGCCCAGCTCTGCTCTGCATACCCCGAGCTGCCCGGCCAGATACGTTGTCAGCGCCTCGGCGCGCCTCAGGACGGCATTTGGCGCGCCGTTCGCTCCCAGCCTGAAGTCATTCGTCTCCCGATATACGACGACATCATGGAACGGTACCCAACCGAGACCCGGCCTCCAGACGTTGGTCGTCAGCAGGAGACGGGCGATGCCATGCCAGGCATTCCCGGCCGTCCAGTTATAGGTTTGCAGCAGTTGACCGTACAGGTCAACGGCAATTTGCGCGTTCGCCGATCGGGGCATTGGCTTACTTCTCTTTTAGCAGCTTCGCCGTTTCCTTCGGAAATTTCCGGGCTAGCCAGCGAAGCACCTCGACCTGGTCGGCTCCCGTTGCGCGTCGCACCTGAATCAACAGCTTCTGCAACGATGGCCGGTCTAGGGTGAGATTCCGTGCGCCCTCGTTACACACCGAACAAATAGCCCGCAGGTTCGAGGGGTCGTCGCCACCGCCCATGGACTTGTCGATGACGTGCCCGATTTGAAGCCGCGTTTTTCGGGTCGGGTCAGCGGGGTGCGGCTCGCCGGCGACGGCACCGCACATCTGGCAGGTGTACCCGTCACGATCCAACACATAGGCCCGCGTCTCTCTTGAGATGCCACGCTCAGACCCCGGGAGCGGGTTCGGGTCGAGCAGGAGGTACTCGCCAGGCTTCAGGTCGCTCCGGTCGTTGTGCGTGAGGATCGCATATCCCTCCTCCGTCCGGAGTTCACGGACTCGTCTCGCCCATTCGCTCGTGTTGCCGGATACTTCCCGCAGCTCGTTCGAGTCCATCACGCGGCCGATGTTCGCAAGGAAGTGTGCCCGGAGCTTAGCACGGGCTCCTTTACCACTTTCCGATGCCATTCCCGCTAGTTTAACGCGCGACGCTGATTAGGCGGCGGGCGGTGAGGCAGGCTCGCAACTGTTCGGCAACCGCTCGTGCGAACGGCGGGGGAAACGCATTGCCCACTTGCCGGTACGCTTGTGTCTTGGTCCCGGCGAACTGCCAATCATCAGGAAAACCCTGCAGGCGGGCAACCATGCGAACCGTCAGCCTGGGCATCCCAACAAAATCCGGGTTCGGGGGAGCGTCGGCTATGCCGAGACCGTCGACACCGAGTGCCGCCC
>CAYSBM010000511.1:0-2769 GCA_964429095.1 uncultured Solibacteraceae bacterium
AATATGAGACTCTGGATCAACTGGTCTCCATCATGGGCTCTGGCGGCATGGTGGTCATGGACGAAGACAAATTCATGGTCGACGTGGCGCGTTACTTCATCGAATTCACGCACTCGGAGTCGTGCGGCAAGTGTGTCCCCTGCCGTGTGGGGCTGGACAAAGCGCTTCAGATCCTGAACAAGTTCACTCGCGGCGCAGCCACGGTCAGCGCTTTGGCCACACTGGATGAATTGAGCCGCATGATCCGCGACACATCGCGGTGCGGCCTGGCCCAGACGGCGCCCAATCCCGTGCTCACCACCATGAGGCATTACCGGCACGAGTTCGAGGACCACATCCGCGCGCGCCGCTGCCGGGCGGGGGTGTGCGAGGACCTGGCCGTTTCCCCCTGTGAGAATTCCTGCCCGCTGCACATGAACATTCCGCGGTTCTTGCAGCTTTACAAGGAAGACCGGCTGGAAGAAGCTTTCGAAAGCGTGGTGCTCGACAATCCCCTACCGGCCTCGACCGGCAGGGTATGCCAGCACCCTTGCGAGCATCGCTGCCGCCGCGCCGCTCTGGATGCGCCCGTGAACATGCGCGACGTGCACCGCTTTATCGCCGACGCCATCTATAATTCGAACCGCTACGATGAAATGATCGGGCGGGTCGTGGCGCGCAAGCTTGCGCCGACCGGCAAGAAGGCCGCCGTGGTGGGCGCCGGCCCCACGGGGCTGACCTGTGCGTTCTATCTGGCCATGTTAGGCCACGACGTGACCGTCTATGAGTCCAACCCGGAAGCCGGCGGCATGCTGCGCTACGCGCTGCCGGAATACCGCTTGCCCAAGAAGGTACTGGAGAAAGAGTTGGAGCTCGTCCGGCGCATCGGCGTAAAGTTCATCTTCAACACACGCGCCGGCTTTGACATCTCTCTCAATGATATCGACGCGATCTACGATGCCGTGTTTCTGTCTATCGGCACCTGGAAGGAAGCCTGGGTGTATCTGCCGGGCACGGAACTGCGCGGCGTAATGCCCGCGCTGGTGTTTCTGGAGTCCGTCGCCAAGAAGACTGAGTGCCCGCTGGGCAAGAAGGTGGTGGTCATCGGCGGCGGCAATGCGGCCATCGACTCGGCTCGCACCGCGCTGCGCATGGGATCCGAGGTTACCGTGATTTATCGCCGCGAGCGGAAGGACATGCCGGCCATCGCCGAGGAAACCGAAGCCGCCGAAGCCGAAGGCGCGGAGTTCGTGTTCCTGGCCACGCCGCACCGCATCGTAGGCGACCGGCAGGGCGGAGTGCAAGCCATCGAAGTGGTCAAGACGCGCCTGGGCGAGTATGACGCTTCGGGCCGCCGCCGTCCCATACCCACCGACGAGATCATGCGCTTTGACTGCGATACGGTCATCCTGGCGGTGGGCGAAACCGTGGATTTAGACTTCGCCCGCGCCTCAGGCCTCACGCTCAAGGAGAACGGCACCATCGAGGTCGACCGCTACACGCTGGAAACCAGCCGCCCCAAGTTTTACGCTGGCGGCGACTTAATCTCCGGCGCATCCAACGTCTCCAACGCCATGGGCTACGGCAAGAAGGCCGCGCGCAACATCGACGAACGGCTCATGGGCGCGCGCCGGTTTGACCGCATCTTTCGTGAATTCGATTACGACCAGACCGCCCCTGCGCAGCCGGGCGCCAGCCGGCGCCACGTTTGCAGCGAACTGGCGCCGCAGGAGCGGGTGAAAGTCTTCGATGAGGTCGTCCTTGGCTTGACGGCCATAGAAGCTATGGAGGAATCCTGCCGCTGCCTGCGTTGCGACGTGCGCAATGGAGATCATTAGCGGCCCGGGTGCGGGTGTGCCGCCGGGGTGGCCGCCTGCGCACAGAAAGGAGCCAGTTGCTTGCCTCAGAAAGTATCGATACGAATCGACGGCGAATACGTTAGCGCGACCGACGGCCAGACTATTCTGGAAGCCGCGCGCGCCAATGGAAAGTACATCCCGGCGCTCTGCTATATGGAAGGACTCACTCCGGTGGGCGCCTGCCGGCTCTGCATCGTCGAGGTGTCGGGCGTTGCCCGGCCGGTTGCGGCTTGCACCACACCGGTCCAGGAAGGCATGTCGGTGAGCACCTCGACGCCCAAGCTGCAAGGCTACCGTAAGATCGCTTTGGAACTGCTGTTCGCCGAACGCAATCATATTTGCGCGGTCTGTGTTTCCAACGGCCATTGCGAGTTGCAATCGCTCGCCCAGCGGCTGGGCGTCACCAGCGTCCGTTATCCTTACAGCTATCCCAAGCTGGGGGTCGACATGAGCCACCAGCGCTACGTGCTCGATCACAACCGCTGCATCCTGTGCACACGATGTGTGCGCGCTTGCGGCGAAATCGAAGGCGCGCACGTCTGGGATATCCGCAGCCGGGGCATTGGTTCGCGTCTGGTTTGCGAGTTGAATCAGGAATGGGGTTCTTCGCGCAGTTGCACCGCTTGCGGCAAGTGCGTCAACGTCTGCCCGACGGGTGCGTTGGCCGAAAAGGGCTGGGCGGTGGAAGAGATGGCCAAACACGGCGAGCCGGTCAGCCGGTTGGCCGTGCGGCGGGGAGCGGAATTATGAACAAGATCAAGCTGGCGACTGTCTGGCTGGACGGCTGTTCAGGCTGCCATATGTCGCTGCTCGATATCGACGAAGGCATCGTCGCCGTGGGCAGGAAGGCCGACCTCGTTTACGGGCCGCTGGTGGACGCCCAGGAGTTTCCCGAGGGGGTGGATGTCACACTGGTGGAAGGGGCCATATC
>CAYSBM010000512.1:0-2763 GCA_964429095.1 uncultured Solibacteraceae bacterium
GGGTGCTCATCAACCTGGAAGCGCAATGGGGCACCAGCGACTGGATTTACCACGGTGAAGTGGCCGGGGGCGGCCCGCCCTGGCAGCAGGGGAAAGTGTGGCGGGAACAAAACCCTATTCGCTATGCCTCCAACTTCCGGACACCCATTTTGCTCACCATAGGAGAGAACGACTTCCGTGTGCCGCTGAATCAGACCATCGAGAACTGGAGCGTGCTCCAGCGGCTGCGTGTGCCCAGCCGGCTGGTCGTCTTCCCCCGTGCCAACCACTGGATTCAGAACGGCGAAGACAGCCGTTACTTCTACGAGGAAGTCTTGTCCTGGCTGGCCAAGTACTTGCTGGGCAACTGAGGGGGACCGGCGAGGCTTCAACTAGCCAGACGCTGCATCGTTGTGATGGGCTCCCGGTCCTTGAAGAAGGCCGGGGTGGCGGCGTGCCGTGCGGCCGTGTCCGCGTATTGCTCGAAGCAGTGGATCAATTTAGTAATCAGCGCCCTGCGGTGATAGAGGTATCGGAGCTTTTTTTCAATAGAGTCGGGCCGGGAGGGGGCGCGCGCAATCGTAGCTCGTGTCATGGTTTACATATAACAGTACTAGTAGTTCTAATCAACCTACATTTGTGGTGATTAGTAGACCGATTTTGCGGGTATTCTGTTACCCATATTTGAGGGTGTTGAGAATTACACCCTGGCGCGAGAGGAGGCCATGTTAAGATTAAGAATTATCCTCGCGTCCCCATGGATTTTCTTCAGGGTTTAAATCCTCAGCAGCAGGAGGCGGTGTCGCACTGTGACGGCCCCCTGCTAATTCTCGCCGGGGCTGGCAGCGGCAAGACGCGCGTGATCACGCGCCGGGTAGCATATCTGATTGGTGTGAAGAAGGCACCCGCGCACTCCGTGCTGGCGGTGACCTTCACCAACAAAGCCGCAGGCGAGATGCGGGAGCGGGTGGCGGCGCTGCTGGGGCCGAGCCTGGATGGCGGCAGTCCGGAAATTTCCACGTTCCACTCCTTTTGTGTGCGGCTGTTGCGCCGGGACGGAGCCCGGCTGGCCGAACTCCGGCCGGCGTTCACGCGCCAGTTCACCATCTACGATGAAGACGACCAACTGGCGCTGGTGAAATCGGTATACCGGCGCCTGGGGATGGATGAGAAGGTCCTGCCATACCGGGCGGCGGTTTCACGCATCAGCCATTGGAAGAACCGCAAACAAACGCCGGGTGAGGTTCGCCGGGCTGCGGGCGATCCGAAGGCCATGCAACTGGCCGCGGTCTTTGAAGCTTATGAAGAAGGCTTGCGGCAGGCCAACGCCCTGGACTTCGACGACCTGCTACTGGAAGCCGTGCGCCTGCTGCACCATGACGAGGAGGTGCGCGAGCTTTACCGCCGCCGCTACCACTATGTCATGGTGGACGAGTATCAAGATACCAACCGCAGCCAGTACGAACTGATGCTGCTGCTTGCCAGCGGGCACAAGAACATTTGCGTGGTGGGTGACGAGGACCAATCCATCTATGGCTGGCGCGGCGCGGATATCCGCAACATTCTGGATTTCGAGAAGGACTTTCCGGGCGCCAAGGTGATCCGCCTGGAACAGAATTACCGCTCGACGCAGAATGTGCTGGACGCCGCGGGGGCCGTTGTGGCCCACAACCGGGAACGGAAGGGCAAGCGGCTTTGGACGGAAGCCGCGCCCGGTGATCTGATCGGGCTGTATGAAGCGCCGGATGCGGAAGCGGAGGCGAACTTCATCGCGGATACGATCGAAGAGATTCTGCATGCATCGCCCGAGGAGCGCGTGGCGGTGCTCTATCGCACCAATGCGCAAAGCCGCCAGATCGAGGAGGCGCTGCGGCGCCGCGGGCGGAAATACCTGGTCGTGGGGGGATTCAGCTTTTACCAGAGGGCGGAAGTCAAAGACGCGCTGGCGTATCTGAAACTAATGGCTAGCCGCCGGGACGATATGAGCCTGCTGCGGGTGATTAACACGCCGGCGCGCGGTATCGGGCGCACGACAGTCGAGCAGATCGAGCATCATGCGCGGGTCCGGAAGATTTGCCTGTGGGATGCGCTGGTGGATCTGGTGGACCGCGGCGATCTGGCTCCGCGCGCGGCGGCGGCGCTGGGGGAATTCCGGCGCTTAATGGAGGAGTTGCGCGACGCGGCCGGGCGCCTGCCGTTGGATGAAACCTTGCGGTTGATTCTGGAACGGACCGGCTACCGGAAGATGCTGGAAAGCGATACGGCGCCGGGGGCCGAGTCGCGCCTGGAGAACCTGGACGAATTGGTAAACGCAGCCGTTGAAGCGGTGGGGCGCGGCGAGGCTTTGGCCGAGTTTCTCGACCACACGGCCCTGGCCAGCGATGCCGACGAGGTGGACAGCCATAGCGAGATTTCCTTGCTGACTCTGCACAACGCCAAAGGGTTGGAGTTCCCGGTGGTCTTTCTGGCAGGCTGTGAAGAAAAGCTGTTTCCGCATAGCCGGAGCTACGAATCCGACGCGGCGATGGAGGAGGAGCGCCGTCTGTGTTACGTAGGCATGACGCGCGCCCAGAAGAAACTCTATCTCACTTGGTGCCGTTCGCGGCGGCGCTTTGGAGGAGGAACCTCCGAGCCATGCCTGCCCTCGCGCTTTCTGGCCGAGATCCCAACCCGGCTCACGCGGGATCTTACGCCACGCATGCCAGAGCGTGAAATGGACCTGTTCGCTGAGCGCTACGAGGTCCGGAGGACGGTGGCGAAGAATCTATACACCGGAAAGACTTA
>CAYSBM010000513.1:0-2749 GCA_964429095.1 uncultured Solibacteraceae bacterium
GAAGCCTTCCGGGGCGGCGCCGCCTTCTGGGCGGCGTGCTCGGCGGTTGTGCTGGCTGTGCGCTTGTGCCACATCCGGGTTCTCTGGGTGGACGAGGCCTATGGGCTGGCGGCGGCCCGCCGCATTCTGGAAGGGGCCGGCCTCTATGGCGGCATATGGTTTGACAAGCCGCCGCTGTATGCCTGGATCTATGTGGCCTGGGGCGCGGCCACCGGCTGGCCGCTGCGCGTGGCTGGCACGCTGTTCGTTTTGCTCTGCTGCTGGTTGGCCGGGCGGGCAGCCGCTGTGCTTTTCAGCTCCCGCGAAGGCTGGTACGCCGCCGCCGGCATGGCTTTCTTCCTATCGTTCGATCATGCGGTGGCAATCCTATCCTTGGCCCCGGACCTGTTGCTGATTCCTTTTACCTTAGCCACAGTCTGGATGCTGGCCGCTCATCGGCCTGCCTGGGCGGCGGTGTGTGCGGCCCTCGGCTTGCTCGCCAATGCCAAGGCGCTGGCCTTGTTGCCTCTGCTTCTGTTCTGGAGCCCTCGCGCTTGGAAGCGAACCGTGGCGGTTTGGGGGGGTGCGGCGGCTTTGGTTTGCGTGGCGGCCGGTGATTGGTGGACGCCCGTCTGGCGCTGGGGTTGGCTGTATTCACAGGCCGGCTTGCTGGCTCACCCCATGGCGGAAGGCCTGCGGCGCACGGCCAACTGGGCCGGATTCCATGCCGCGCTGGTTGTGGGATCGGCCGTCTATTTCTGGCGCAAGGACGGGCGGCGCAGGATGATGGCCGTTTGGTGGGCGCTCAGCCTGTACAGGTTGCCGCTGGCGCCCGTTTTTTCCCGCGCTACTACCTGGCGCTCGTGCCGGTACTGGTCGTTGTGGCTGCGCGCGGCTTTGTCAGCCTTCCTCCACGATCGCGAGCGGTGATCCTGGCGGTCACTTTGCTCGTTCCGGCAGCCCGCTTCGGAGTGCGGCACTGGGGCGTCTACAGGGAACAACCGGCCGCCATGCGCGACTTGGCGTTGTGGGCGGATTGCCGGGAGGCCGCCGCTAGAATCAGGTCTCTGGCCCGTTCAGGCGACACCCTATTCGTCTGGGGATACCGTCCTGAGTTGAACGTCCTGGCAGGTTTGCCAGGAGCGGCCGCCTTCCTGGATTCTCAGCCGCTGACAGGGGTCCTCGCCGACCGCCACCTGACTGTTTCCGCAGCCGCTGCGCCGGAAATTGCCCGGCGAAACCGTCAACAGTTGATCCAAACCCAACCTACCTTCATCGCCGATGGACTGGGACCCTATAATCCTGCGCTTGCCATCAGCCGTTATGAAGACCTGCGCGCGTGGCTTTCCCACTACACGCTGGTTGCGAGCACCACCGGCACGCGCATTTACCGCCGCCGGGATTGAAAACGGGACCGAGGGTGGCGGAAAACGCTTGATTTGAGACTTACCGCCGCGCCGGAATGCACACCAGCACATACGCCAAGCTGGCAAAGCCCAACAGGCTCAACCAGCCTCCCCAGCCGGGGTAAAAGCCGAACTGATCCGAGCCGGCCAGCAGCCGGGTAACGGAGGATAGCCCGGCGAGGAAGGTCACCGCCAGCACGATGCCGGTAATGGCTTCTCCGGCGATCAACCCGCTGGCCAACAGCGTCCCACGCTCTTCGACGCGGGCCCTGTCCGGCTCGCTGTAAGCCGCCGTGGCGCGAAGAGTAATCCACTTGAGCAGTCCCCCAACGAAAATCGCCGAGGAAGTTTCAAAAGGCAGATACATGCCCACGGCGATCAGCATGGGGGCGCGTGCGCCGCACAGCACGAGCGCGATGCCGAATGCCGCGCCCATGGCGAGCAACCCCCAGGCCATCTGGCCTCCCACAATGCCCTTGGCCAGTTGCGCCATCAGGCCGGCTTGCGGGGCGGGCAGCGCGCGGCCGCCGATGCCGCCGGTAGCCAGGTTGGCCTCGTGCAGTGCGATGATGGGCAACATCAAGAAGAAGCTCAGCAACGCGACCGTCACCAATTCGACAACCTGCATCTTCCACGGCGTGCCGCCCAACAGGTGGCCGGCTTTCAAATCCTGAATCAGTGAGCCGGAGACCGAACACGCGCAGGCTACCACTGCGGCCACGCCCAGCACCGCCGCCACGCCGGAAGCGCCTTTTACGCCGATCGCCACCATGATGAGCGCGCTGAGCACCAGCGCCGACAATGTCAAGCCGCTCAGCGGCTGATTGGAACTGCCTACCAGCCCCACCAGGTAACCACCCACGGCCGACAGCAGGAAGCCTGTCAAGGTCATGAGGATGGCGGCCACGGCTGCGGCCAGCCAGCCGCCGGTGAAGTAGTAATAGATCGCCGTTACCGGCACAAGCAGAACCGCGATGCCGCCGATAACCAGCTTGACCGGGATGTCGTGCTCGGTTCGATCCACTGCCACGCCCTCGTGCGCCGCCGCTGTGGAGGCTTGCCAGGCGCCGCGCAAGCTCCGCACGATCGAACTCCGCATGTTGAACAAGGTGTAGCAGGCGCCCACCAGCATGGTTCCCACGGCGATGGGCCGCACCACGTTATACCAAACCGTGAAGGCCGCCACATCCCAACCAACACTCCGGCCCGCCCCCAGGCGCGTGGCCAGGTCAGGATCGAAAAACAGCAGCAGGGGAATTAAGCCCCACCAGGCCAGGATGCCTCCGCTTACGTTAATGGAAGCCAGACGGGGGCCCACGATGTAGCCGACTCCGATGAGCGCCGGCGAGAGCGCCGGCGTGGCC
>CAYSBM010000514.1:0-2028 GCA_964429095.1 uncultured Solibacteraceae bacterium
GCTGTGAATTTTCACAAGGTGGTATCCAGTGGAAGACGAATTACGGGAACGGTTGATCCGCGAAACCGTGGAGATACTCAAAGGAAATTCGCACCAGGTCTGTCACTTTGTGGACGTGCTGTTTGCATACCGTCTGTTGTTACAGCGATATCCTGAGTTTGACGATGAAGCAGGTTATTCAATCCGGTCCGATTCCAACGATTTATCGGGGATGGTGCGCCGGATCCTGCAATCCCAAGAGTTTCGAAAACTTTGGGGTATCGAGCAAGCTGCCGGCCGCAAGCCACTTCCTGATCTGGTGGTCATGGCCGAAGTAGAGCCGTTCCGGTTCTATTTCCGGCTCCGCGATTACATGATCGGGCTTCAGGTGGCGCAAGGCAATTACGAGCTCCCCATGCAGGCCCTTATGCGCCGCTGCGTCGAGCCGGAGATGAACTGCCTTGATCTAGGAGCCAACCTCGGCTTCTTTT
Source organism: uncultured Solibacteraceae bacterium (assembly GCA_964429095.1). Classification (GTDB taxonomy): domain Bacteria; phylum Acidobacteriota; class Terriglobia; order Bryobacterales; family Bryobacteraceae; genus JAJFUV01. Next base: position 471 of record CAYSBM010000514.1, read on the forward strand.
CAGTTTTAATGGCTTCGTTGGTAGGCGCCCGAGGTTCGGTCCACAGCTTCGCGCCATTTCCGGACGCCTTCGCCTTGCTCACCAAGAACTTAGCCGCTAATTCCATGCAAGGAATCGTGAAGGCCTACCCTTTCGCCGCGCACGCCCGTAACGGTCCCGGCGTCATCCATTACCGGGCCGACATCGAAAACGACAATTATGGCTCCAACTTCGTCGCGAATGTTCCCGATGAAATCGGCGCCTCGCACGCAGCCATCGACATTCAAATGGTGCGCGTGGATGATGTAATTCCTGCTGACTTGCCGGTTCACTTCGCCAAGATTGATGTTGAAGGTTCCGAAGTCTTCGCTCTGGCTGGAATGGAGCGTATCCTCCACCGCTGGCATCCAGTTCTGGCCGTGGAACTGAATGAATACTGTTTGCGAAGAATGGGCGGGGTCAAACCGGAGGATTTGCTCTCCGCGCTTCATTCCTATGGATACAAGGCATTCTCTTTGGAGGGTTATCTCGCTGGAGACCAAAGGCCCTACCACCTTGATCCAGCCCGAACCCGCCTGGTGATGGATAACCTGGTCTGCGTCTGATTGGCTGCCTGGGTACAAGGCGCTACGGCGCCAGCAGCAATTTCCCCGCCGTCTTGCGGCTCGCCAAGTCGATGTGCGCCTGGGCGGCTTCAGCCAGCGGGTAGATGCGTTCGATGCGCAGTTTCAATTGTCCGGAGGCCACCCAGCCAAACACGTCCCCAGCCCGCTGGAGCAGTTCCTCACGGCTAGCCGCATAGTGCGCCAGGGTGGGCCGCGTGAGAAAGAGCGATCCTTTCTGGCTCAGCAGCAGCGGCTCGATAGGCGGCACAGCGCCGCTGGCGTTGCCGAAGCTTACCATCATGCCGCGCGGCCGCAGTGAGTCGAGGCTGCGCAGAAACGCCGCTGCGCCGACTGAATCATACACCACATCCACGCCGCGGCCGCCGGTCAAACGCTTCACCTCCTGATCGAACTGGCATTCGGCGTACAAAATCACCTCATCGGCGCCCGCCGCCTTAGCCAGTGCGGCTTTCTCCCGCGTCCCCACCGTGGCCATCACACGCGCCCCTCGCATCTTAGCCATTTGCACAATCAGGTTGCCGGTGCCGCCGGCCGCCGCATGCACCAAGCAGGTGTCGCCCGGTTGGAGCCGATAGGTTGAATGCGTCAGATAGTGGGCAGTCATGCCCTGGAGCAGGGCCGCGGCGGCGGATTGGAAATTCAGAGCCGGGGGCAAAACCACGATCTGGCTGGCGGGAACCACGGCATATTCGGCATAGGAACCCCGCACCATGCAGTAAGCTACCCGGTCTCCCACCTTGATGTCCGCCACGTCCGGGCCCACGGCTTCCACTATCCCGGCGCCTTCCATCCCCAGGCTCACAGGTAGGGGCGCTTTGTACAGGCCGGTGCGGAAGTAGATGTCAATAAAATTAACCCCGATAGCAGCCAACTGCACCAGCACCTCGCCCGGTCCCGGCGAGGGGTTCTCGCCCTCGCCGAGCGGCATTTTTGCCGGACCGCCAACCGCTTAA
>CAYSBM010000514.1:2038-2747 GCA_964429095.1 uncultured Solibacteraceae bacterium
CTTTCTGCGAAGATGCGCCGCAGCAGCCCATGCCAGCAGATAACACCACGTGAAAGGAAAAAACACCAGCCGCGCAAGGGTACCTGCGGCATCGGCTCCGGACAGGCCGGCGCGGAAGAGAACGAACTGGCGCATGGCGCCGGTCTGCGAATAATCCAGCCAAAAGTAGTCGCCGTTTTCGTTCAACACGAAAACCTTGGCTCGCAACAGCAGGGCCAATGCCCCCTTCCATTTGGTCATGACGGGCTCATCCGAGCAGATCATGCCCAGGATGTCGTAGCGGTTTGCCGCCAGTTCCCGGCACAGTTCTTTCCGCCGGGCCCGGTCCGGATATTCGTACACCCGATACACTTTCCCCGCGTCCAGACGAAATCCTTCGGGCACGCCGTCGTAGCAGGTCACCAGATCGACGCGCATCTGGTCTCCGTGGAGCTTGAACAAGCCGGGCAATAGATTCTCCAGCAGGCGCCGCGAGCCGCTCTCTATTAAGAGCACGCGGCGGAACGGGGGAATTCGCCGGCGGAAGAAATACCGCATCTCAATTGGAGTCTCGCGCAAACACCGCTGCGGCGCAAAGCGCGCGTTAGACACCCCAGCAGTAATCTTCCACCGCGCGTTCGATGGTTTCATCCCTTTCCATCAAACGCATCAATTCCAGCCGGATCGCGTCGGTCAGGGCCCGCCAACTGGCTTCAATGACGTTATCGGA
>CAYSBM010000515.1:0-2742 GCA_964429095.1 uncultured Solibacteraceae bacterium
AACCTGGCGTGGCTCGCCGCGCGGAACGGGCGGAGCGTAGCGTACCTGGATTGCGACGTTGAGGAGCCGAACGGGCATTTGTTCCTGGCGCCCCGCATGGGCGCCAGCCGGCCGGCGGGGAGGCTTCATCCGGTAGGGGATGAGAGCAAGTGGAGACATTGCGGCTTATGCGGGGAGATTTGCCGGTTCAGCGCCATCGTCTGCGTTGCAGAGAAAGTGTTGGTCTACCCGGAACTCTGCCACTCCTGTGGAGGTTGCGTCCTGGTCTGCCGACCGGGAGCGATCGCCGAAGCAGTGCGCGAGACCGGAAAGATTGAGGAAGGCGCGGCGGGCTCGGTACGGTTCGTTCACGGCGTGCTCAATGTGGGTGAAGCCATGAACGCGCCGCTGATCCGCGAAGTGAAGGCCGCGGCGCCCCAGGTGGACCTGCTGATTATCGACTCGCCGCCGGGGGTAGCGTGTTCGGCGATTGAGAGCGTGCGGGGCGCGGACTTCGTGGTTCTGGTAACTGAACCCACTCCGTTTGGGCTGAACGACTTGAAGCTGGCGGTGGAGATGGTGCGTGCGTTGAGGCTGCCTTTCGGCGTGGTGATCAACCGGGCCGGTTCTGGCGAAGCCGAGACCCACGACTACTGCCGCCGTCAAGACATCGAGATCCTAGCCGAACTGGCCGACGACCGCCGGGTGGCTGAGGCATATTCACGCGGCGCGCTGGCATGTGAAGCGGTGGCCGGATTTGGCGCGGCCCTGGAGCAGTTGCTGGCGCGGTTGTACGCCAGTCACCCGGCGGCCCAGGGGGGCGGCCGGTGAGCGAGTTGATAGGCATACGGCCTTCCGGCGCCGCGCCGGTCCGGGAACTTGCCGTAGTCAGCGGTAAGGGAGGGACCGGCAAGACCTCCATTGTGGCGTCGCTGGCGGCGTTGAGCGGCAACTGCGTGGTGGCCGATTGCGACGTGGATGCGGCCGACCTGCACCTGGTGCTCGCGCCGCGCATCCGGCGCCGTGAAGCGTTTTCCGGATCCTGGCGGGCCAGGATCAAAGCCGGCCATTGCACAGCATGCGGGAAATGCGAAGAGCTTTGCCGCTTTGACGCCATCGTGTTTGACGGTCCGGGCAACAGTGAACGGGAACGGACCTTCCGCGTCGATCCGCTCGCTTGTGAGGGTTGCGGCGTGTGCGCCTGGTTCTGCGCGGAGAAGGCCATTGAGTTTGGCCCAGTGGTGAACGGCACGTGGATGGTATCCGGCACCCGGTTTGGAACGCTGGTCGACGCCCGGCTGGGCGTGGCCGGCGAGAACTCCGGCAAATTGGTGAGTACGGTGAGATCTGAAGCCAGGCGGATCGGGGAGCAGGAGGGCGTCAGTTTGGTCCTGATTGACGGCGCGCCGGGCATCGGGTGCCCAGTAATCGCATCGATAACCGGCGCGGATCTGGTGCTGATCGTGACCGAGCCCACGCTCAGCGGCTTGCACGACTTGGAGCGTATCGCCGGCCTGGCGCGTCACTTCGGGATACCGGCGATGGTCTGTGTCAATAAGTGGGACTTGAATCCCGAACTTGCCGGGCGGATCGAAACCCGATCAGGAGAGCTGGGCCTGGAGCCAGGCGGCAGAGTGCGTTATGACCGCGCCGTGACGGAAGCGCAAATTCGCGGCCTTTCCGTGGTCGAATACCAGGCCGGCGGCTGCGCCGATGACATCCGCGCGGTATGGAAACAGGTCCAGAAGGGTCTCAGGGACCGCTGAGCCTGCGCGCCGGCCGTCCGGCGTGGTCAAATGGAGTGAGCATAGGAGCTCACTTCCATGAGAAGCACCCAGCACCATAATGCCGGACAGGCGGCCACACACGCTGACGAATTGTTCAACTCGGGATGGAATTGTGCGGAGTCGGTCTTTCAGGCGGTCTACAAGCAATTCCGCCAGGATCAGCCGCCCGTCTATCTTTTAACGACTCTCGGCGGCGGGATGGGTTGTAAACGAACCTGTGGTGCGGTAACCGGCGGAGTGATTGCTCTGGGGCTTGGTTTTGGACGCACGAGCCCGGACGAGGCCGCCAAGAAGATTGCGCGTGCTGCCGCCCATGATTTCTGCCAGGCATTCCGCGGGCAGTTCCATTCGCTGGACTGCTGGGAACTGATCGATGGTTTGGAGGACGAACGGCAGCGTAAGGCGGTCTGCACACTCTACGTGCGGTGGGCCGCGTCCCGGGCCACGGAGATGTTGGGGAAATCCGTCGAGGCCGGCGCCGCATCCCCTTCGGTGTAAGTTGCATCCAAAAGAACGTGTAGTGTGATAGCCTGACCGACGGAGGAAATTCTATGGACAAAGCCAAGAGCATTGAATTGTTAAATGCGGCCGTAGCCGATGAGCTGCAAGCTGTGCACCAGTACATGTACTTCCACTTTCACTTGGACGATCAGGGGCTGGGCCCGCTCTCGGTTCTTTTCAAACAAATCGCCATTCAGGAGATGGGCCATGTCGAGCGGTTGGCCGAGCGCATCTTGTTTCTGAAGGGGGATGTCAACATGAAGACGGCCGGCGAGGTGGAGCGCATCACCGAGCCGGAAAAAATGCTGGCCAAGGCTGCGTGGATGGAAGAGGAGAGCGCGAAATCCTACAACGCCGCCGCGCTGGCCTGCGCGGCCAACGCCGACTCGGTGTCCAAGCAGATGTTTGAGGCGCTGGTTGCCGACGAAGAGCGGCACTACGACGAGTTCGACAAGCAACTCGACAACATAAAACC
>CAYSBM010000516.1:0-2738 GCA_964429095.1 uncultured Solibacteraceae bacterium
ACGAAAAAGCGGTGGAAGCCGTCATGAAGTGGCGCTTCCGCCCCGGGCTAAAGGACGGCAAGCCGGTGGCCGTGGCCGCTACGGTGGAAGTTAACTTCCGTCTGCTCTGAGAGAGCGGCGGATTGATTCCTGCCAGCTTTAGCTGCTTGCTTGCCCTTGCTGGCAGGCGGCGCAGGGGCAAATCTCACGCAGATAGTCGTAGGAGTAGATTCCCGAGTTGTGTCCGTCGTTCCAATGGATCCGTATAGCGTACTGGCCGACGGGCTCCACCTTGTCCATTTTCAGTTTCGGTTTATAAAGCTGAAAGGGATTATCCTGACCCGGCGAGTGCGCCGGTCCGTGCGTTTCCGCGCAGGTTGCGCAGGGGCAGTGATCCCGCAGGTACTGGAGCGAATAGACCCTGTGGGGGCCGGCCCTCCACTCAATCATGATGCCGCTGGATTTTGAGAGGGCGATGTGTTCCGGGTCTATTTGGGGCATGATCCTGTTCGGTCACTGAACCCGCTCGATGTCGCGCACACCCGACACCCGGCGTATGGCCGAGGAAATGCGTTCCAACTGTTTCTTGTCGGGGAGCTATATCGGCAATTCATCCACCGCGCCTGCCTTCCCTTTGCCCTCGTCGGGCCGTGCGGCCAGCGGCCGGATGTTGCAGTCCTCGCTGAACAGAATGGAAGTGATCTGGTTGAGCATTCCAGGCCGGTCATCCGTGTAGACGACAATACGCACGGCGAAGGCCTCGTGCGCGCTGCGGGCCCATTCGACATCGATCTTACGTTCGGCTTCGTAAAACAGATTCTGCACGTTGGGGCAGGCCGCCGAGTGCACCGCCACGCCCTTGCCTCTGGTAATGTAGCCCACGATCTTTTCGCCACGGATGGGGTTGCAGCATTTGGCCCGGTACACCAGGAGGTCGTCGGCGCCCTTCACCTTGATGACCAGGTCGGCGTGCTCGCCGGCCGGCGCAACCGGGCCGGCAGCCTGTGCCGCCGGTCGCGGCGGCTCCGGTTGCGGCTCAGGTTGTAACAGGCCGGGGGCGGCCTTTTGCAGAACCTGCCGGGGCGAAAATTTGCCGTAGCCCAAGGCGGCATGCAGTTCCTCGATCTTGCTGTATCCGTACTCGGCGGCCACTCGCTCCAGGTCGCTCTTGGTCACCTTGCTGAGCTGCACTCCCAGCCGCCGCGCCTCCTTCTCCAGCAGTTTCTGCCCGATGTCGATGGCTTTGGCCCGCTCGGTGGTGCTGATGACGTGCTTGATCTTATTGCGTGCCCGGGAGGTCTTCACCAAGGCCAGCCAGTCCCGGCTGGGCAGATGGCCGGGCTGTGTGAGAATCTCCACTACGTCACCGTTGCGCAGCGTGTACTTGAGCGGAACGATGCGCCCATTCACCTTGGCGCCGACGCAAGTGTGGCCCACGTCGCTATGGATGGCGTAAGCAAAGTCAATAGGCGTCGCTTCGCGTGGCAGCACGATCACCTTGCCGCGAGGCGTGAAGGCATACACTTCCTCCGGATACAGGTCCACTTTCAAGGTGGCCAGGAAGTCGCCCGGATCGCGCATTTCCCTCTGCCATTCGACCAGTTGCCGCAACCAGGCGATGCGCTGATCGTCTTCAGCCGGCCCGCGCTTGCCTTCCTTGTACTTCCAATGCGCCGCGATGCCCTCCTCCGCCATGCGGTGCATCTCTTCGGTGCGGATTTGCACCTCGAAGGAGATCCCATTCGGCCCCATCACCGAAGTGTGCAGGGATTGGTACAGGTTCGGCCGCGGGATGGCGATGAAGTCCTTGATTCGCCCCGGGATGGGGTGCCATTCGTTGTGGATCACGCCCAGCGCCGCATAGCAGTTCTTCACCGAATCGGTTATGATGCGCAGCGCCAGCAGATCGTAAACCTGATCCACGGTGATCTTCTGCTTCTTGAGTTTCTGATACACCGAGTAAGCACGTTTGACCCGCCCCTCGACGCGCGCCGGAATGCCCTCGGCCAGTAGCTTGGCTTCTACCGTCCGCTGGATCTCACTCAGCATGGCCTCATTGGCGGCGCGTTTCGATTCAATCTGGGCGGCCACCTCCCGGTACTCTTCAGGGTGAAGGTAGGAGAAAGCCAGATCCTCGAGTTCCCCGCGGATCTTGCCCATGCCCAGGCGGTGCGCAATAGGGGCGTAAATGTCGATGGTCTCCTGCGCGATGCGCTCCTGCTTCTCCCTTGGCAGAAAACCCAGCGTGCGCACGTTGTGAACGCGATCGGCCAGTTTCACCAGGATCACGCGGATGTCGTCCACCATGGCCAGCAGCATCTTGCGCACGCTCTCCGCCTGGCGCTGCTCATGAGAATAGAAGTTCAATTTGCCGAGCTTGGTGACCCCGTCCACGCATCGGGCTACCTCCTCGCCGAAGTTTCTCCGGATCTGCTCGACCGAGACGCCGCAATCCTCCACCACGTCATGCAGCAGCGCCGTCTCCAGGCAGACGGGGTCCATCTGCATGTCCGCCAGAATCATGGCGACCTGGATAGGATGAAGGATGTAGGGTTCGCCCGATTCGCGCATCTGGCCCCGATGACGCTCTGCGGCGAAGGCAAAGGCGCGGTCCATGCGTTGCAGATCTTCCTGAGGCCGCAACTGCCGGACTTTTTCTCGCAGTTGCTGGTACAAAGCCGAGGCGGTGAGGTCGGCGGGAGGACCAGCTTGTTGCGCCGATACCGCGTGGGCAGGGTCCGGTAGCATGAGGACGGAAT
>CAYSBM010000517.1:0-2734 GCA_964429095.1 uncultured Solibacteraceae bacterium
GAAGCGGAGGCGGGCTCTGCTGGAGAGCAACCCGCCAAGGAATAGCCGACCCGAGACTCATCGCGGACGATGGGAAGGGTGCGGGGTTGAACCCGCGCCCTTTTTCTTGGCTCTGGGCCGACCAACGGGAGGCGGCAATCGGCTCCAAGCTGAGGATGGTTTTAATCCCCACATCGGACCGATAGATCTCGTCATGCCTTAGAAACCTCATAACGAAGGGCTCCGCTTGCCACGACTGTTCGAGGCACCAGCCGCACTCACCGGCGGCAAAGGCGGCGGTTGTTGAACCTCGGCTCGGGGTAGGAGACCGGCGCGCCGGCGATCCTTCAGCCGATAGCTTTCTCCTCGGATGTTGATGGTCGTGGAATGATGCAGCAAACGGTCCAGAATCGCGGTCGCGATGATCGGGTCTCCGAAGATCGAACCCCAATCGCCAGAGCTTTTATTGCTCGTCAGGATGATGCTGCCGCGCTCGTATCGGGCGCTGACCAACTGAAAAAAGATGGTCGCCCCAAGATCGTCGAGAGGCAGGTAACCCATTTCATCAACCACCAGAACCTTGGGCGCCAGATAGACGCGCATGCGCCGGTCCAGACGACCTTCCCGATAGGCTCGGCCCAGATCCGTGACCAGATCGTGAGCGGTCATGAAGTACGCTCCGAACCCGGCCTGGATGGCCGCTTCGGCCAGCGCCACGCTCAAGTGCGTTTTGCCGACCCCCGGAGGACCCAGCAGGATGACATTGCTGGCCTCGTGGACAAAGCGTAGCGTCCGCAAGTCGCGGATCTGCCGCTCATCAATCGAGGGTTGAAAGGCAAAGTCAAACTGCTCGAAGGTCTTCACAAACGGTAGATGAGCGAGTTGGAGACGCGCCCGCAGATAACGGCTGCGGCGCGCATCCACTTCGCAGGCGAGCACCTCGTCGAGAAAATCGCCATAGCTGGGTTCCTTCTTGGCAGCCTGTTCCAGCAAGCCTTCCAGGCGAGCCTCGACCGCTTTCAGCCCCAGGCTGGTCAGTGCGTTTTGCAGCCATTCCACCGGAGTCATCGCGCACCTCCCATGGCCAGAGTTTCGTAGACTGCCAGCGGGCGGGATTCCACTTCGGGAGCGGTCTCTCGCATGTGAACCAGGATCTTGCCGCCGCTGTGATCGGCGCTCCACGGAATCCCTTGATGGTGCGCGTTTTCAGTGATCACCTGGTGTTTCCGTAAAGCCGGCGGATGCACGGCGATTCGCTCGTCCCCATAATGCACCTCCACCTGGCCGGCTTGTTCGCGGCCCCAGACCTCCTTTCCGACGTACTGCCACGGTACGGAGTACCGGCTGGCTTGCCAACTGACATAGGCATCGCGCGCCACCTTGCGCAGTTCATCGTCGGTATACGGATACGGCAGGCGGCCGTTCAACGGCTGCATGGCGAACTGATCTCCGTCCCAGCGAACCAGGACCTGCTCATAGGTCGTTCCATGCACCCGGCGGTTGGCCACCGTGTCCACCCATTGCCGCAGTTCGGCGTTGAAGTCCATCAGGCAGCTCGGCTCCCGACCTTGCAGGCCGCAGACGAAGTTCCTCCGCACGTACTTCACGCCGGACTCGATCTTCCCTTTGGTCTGCGCCCGATACGGCCGGCAGAGCCGCGGCTTGAATCCCCAGTATCGGGCGAAGTCCAAAAACACCGGATGCCAAATGATCTCGCCCCGGTCGTCGGTTCCCTGCCAGACCGTTCGCATGCGATCGTACAGGATCTCTTCGGGTACCGCGCCCCACTCCTGAAATGCGGCTTCATGCATCCGCAGCAGCGTCCCCAGTTTCTGGTCCAAGGCGGCCTGCGCCCACAATCGGCGGCTGTACCCCAAGGTGATCGTGAACCCCCAGATCTGGTGAGCGCGGCCGTCGATCTCGAGATAGCCGAGATGGCCCCAATCGACCTGCGCCTGTTTGCCTGGCGGCGTCTCAAACCGGCGCACGGCGGCCGCACTCGCTGCAGCGCGTTGCGGATGCAACCAGTCCTTCAGGATCGTGTAGCCGCCGATGTAGCCGCGCTGGCGAATCTCGCGGAGCAAGACCTGGGCGTTCCAGACGCCGGCCGTCAATCGCTCCTGTAAGAAGAGCTTGTGTGGATCCAGCTTGCTAACCGGCGCCGCTCGCGGCCTGTATGCCGGAACGGCTTCCGGTTCGAGAAGGTATTTCCGGACCGTCTTGCGGTCGAAGCCTGTTACCTCGCTGATCGCCGACACGCTCAGGCCCGACTGTTTCATCTCTTCCAGTTCGTGCACGTCTTTCCCCCGTAGCACCCCGCCGCACCTCCTCCGGATGGAGTCGATGCGGGTATACACCACTTGGGGGGGCTGGGGAATTTTCAACCGGCACTTTGGGGATTATTGCACCGGCGGTGACACTTTTCGTTCTTCAATGCCTGTAAACTGGTAGTCTGGCAGACCCAAGACTGCTTCTGATTTGATCAAGACATCTCCTTTCATAACTGTTTATCAGTCAGGGCCTTGAGCCTGCCCCCATTAATGAGTTAGAGCCGTCCCTTTCCGGGCAAACACAGATTTATAGAACTTTATGTATTAAAACAGTGCGAAGCGCCGAAGAACCGCAGGCGAGAATCGGCCCTACTCCATTTCCGGCTGGACCAGTAGAGGGGTAGAATAGAGGGGATCCGGTAGAACGGGGTATGGGAGCGGCTGGGCCTGTGTAACGGTTACATGATCCCAGCCGCCCACCTCGT
>CAYSBM010000518.1:0-2729 GCA_964429095.1 uncultured Solibacteraceae bacterium
CCGCGGCCGAAGAAGCCGCCGCCGAACATACGGTTGACAAAGCCGGGAGCAGCGAAGCCGGCACAATAGCCCGCCCCGCGGCCGGTCATCGGCCCCATTCCCATCGGTCCAGTCCCATCTCCACCTGGCATGGTTGTTTCTCCTTTTACAGTTGTGAGGTTTAGAAGAACGTAGTGATTGCGTTCAATCGGGTGTCTTGTTTTCGTTGCAGAATGGCTAGACGTGTCAGACCCAGTGTCCCTCTACGGTAGCTTTCGCGGCGGGCGGAAGGCGGCCGGATCGCCACTCCTCCAACGCTTGCCGGACCGTGCCCGTGGCTCCGGCGTGGATCGCTACCTGTCCGGCCTGCAAGGTGGCGAAAGCCTTGGGGCCGCCATTGCCTGTCAGCACGGCGTCGGGCCCCTACTGCGCGACGGTTTGGGCGGCCGGGATTCCGGCGCCCTGTGGCGCGTTGAGGTTCTGCACGTTGTCATGGGCAGTAAACTGGCCGGTGTCGGTGTCGATCAGCAGAAAATACCGGGCACGCCCGAACCGCGGGTCGACCGGGCTGTCCAGGTTAGAACCTTGAGCGGTGACAACTATTTTCATGGGGTATCCTCAGTTGTAAGGCCACCGCCCCTGCAGCGGCGGCGATTGCGGGCTTGCCGCCTCTTTCGGCAACAGCCAGGCATGGCAAACCGTTCATTCTCCAGCGTCCCGTCGCGGAACGCACGCACAACCTCCTCCACCTTCCCGCACACCAGCGGGATGACTCGAAACCCGCTGGCGGCCAGGAGGGCCTCCAGCGGCCACGAAATCGCGCCACACACCAGCACGTTGACCCCCAGTTCCGCAAGCCTTTGCGCCCGGTCGTGTGGTGCCGTGGTCCCGAGGCTCTCCATACGCCGGCTGCAGTCATCCTCGCGGTCGAGGTCGACCAGTAGGACTTGCTCAGCGACGTCGAACACCGGAGAAACCCGGCCTTGCCAATCTGGTACGGCGACTTTCATGGGTGCATTACGGAATCATTTCCTACCATCGGGCTGATCACATCGGCCCGTCCATGCCCAACGAGTTGCTTCTCCAGGAAATCCGTCAACTTCCCGAGGTCTGCTTTCAGTGACTCGCGGGCTTGCTCGCTCAACTCCCCATGCCAAAAGACAACCAGGTGAGGACTCAGTGGCATCTGTTCGGGTTGCGAGGGCAGAGGGTGCCCGTAGCCGGCCAGATAGTGTCGTCGGCGACCAAGGGCATGTGTGACATAAACCTGGGCCAGCCCCAGCCTGTCACACAAATCCTTGCATCGCTGTTCGAGCAACCGCTTTATCGGGCTTGAAAGCATCCGCGATCGGCTCCTTCAAAAGTGCAAATCCCGCTGCTTCTCTTCTCGCATGCGGCTGAGATGCGTACGCACTTTGCCGGCCAATGGCGGGACGTTCTGCTCCAGCCACCGTAAGTAGTGCGGGATGATTGTCTGTTGGCCTATTTGCCGAACCGGGGGCGAGGCGTAGTCCTGCAGGTATTCCTCAAACGACAGGATGCCGTTTGCGATGCAGAAGTTCTTGACCGTCGCATGTTTCGCCAAAGGCATGAAGTTGGCCCCAGTCCGGCCTTCCCGATAACCCGCCGTACAAAACGACGGCAAGTAGCCGTCTTGGCACAGGTCTCCAATGAAATTATCCAAGCTGCGCGTGTCGGACAGGAGGAATTGCTGGCGGTCTGGCAGGTGCTCCTCGCGCATCCGGCTGTATCCGCCCACGGCAATCCGCGAGCCGGCGTCCATTTGCGAGACACCACCCTTGCGAATCACCTCGCGGCGGAGTCTCGGTGGTTCACGGGCAGTGAGGATTGAGCCGGTGTACGGGCACATCAGACGGATAATTGCCACGATCTTCGAGAAATCTTCATCGGAGACCAGCCAGGGAGACTGGGTGGCCAGCGGGGTGTTCTCTGCCGGTTCCAGACGCGGATAGGAGATCGTGTGCGGCCCGACGCCGAATTCCTGCTCCAGGGCCATCGCGTGGTGCCGCAGTCCCAGCCACTCGAAGCGCCAGTCATACAGACCGAAAAGGACGCCGATTGCCACATCGTCGATTCCGCCTTCGAACGCCCGGTGCAACCCGAACTGCCGCCACCGGTAAGAACCCTTCAGGCTGTTGGCGGGATGCACTTTGCGATAGGTTTCCCGGTGATAGGTTTCCTGAAAGATCTGATAGGTTCCGATTCCGGCCTGCTTGATCTTCCGGTATTCCTCGACGAACATCGGAGCGGCGTTCACGTTACAGCGCCGGATCTCGCCGCCGTCCCCGACCCGCACCGAGTAAATCTGCTCGATGGTCCGGCAGATGTAATCGGCGTCGCTTTCGGGGTGTTCTCCGTATACGGCAATGACCCTCTTGTGTCCGGTGTTCACCAGGGCCCGGACTTCAGCTTCAACCTCGGCACGGTTCAATGCCCGCCGTTCGATGCTTTCATTGGACGCGCGGAATCCGCAATACGCGCAATTATTAACGCACGAGCTGGAAAGATACAGTGGGGCAAACAGCACAATCCGGTCGCCGTATACCGTCTGCTTGATCTGGTTGGCGGTGGCGAAGACCTCCTCCCACAGCTCGGGATTCTGGGCGTTGAGCAACGCGGCGACGTCTTCCGGCGGCAGCATCTGCCCGGTCGAGGCATTGTCCCGCGCCTTGGCGACGATATCCCGGAACCGCTCCGCCGAAGGCGCGGGACGGGTCAGATGCGACCAT
>CAYSBM010000519.1:0-2723 GCA_964429095.1 uncultured Solibacteraceae bacterium
TGCCCGCATCGTGATCGCCTATGAGCCCGTGGGGGCCATTGGGACTGGAAAGACTGCCACGCCGGAGATCGCCGCCGAAGCGCACAAGTGCCTCCGCGCTCAGGCCAAAGCCAAGTTCGGCTCGGCGGCGGCTGAGGCTGTGCGCATCCTTTACGGCGGCAGCGTGAAGCCGGACAATGTGAAGAGCCTGATGGGGCAGCCGGACATCGACGGCGCGCTGGTGGGCGGAGCAAGTCTCCAGCCCGAATCGTTCGCCTCGATCGTGAACTTCTGATCCGGTGCGGCGCAACCCGGCATTGCCCGGGCAGCGCCGGCGAGGTGCGGCAAGCGGCGCCCGGTGCGCCGCTTGCGCATCATCGCGGGAGATTGAGACATGGCTGGCCTGTTCGCAATCAGTATTGACCCTCTGAACTATCAAGACAACTTTATAGAAGACCTCTTTTGGGGAACCTTTTACCACCAGCACCTGGGCGAAGCCTACGCGGGGTTGTCGACCTTCGCCAACGGCGAGTTTCACATCCGGACGCACCGCGGGAGGTTCCGCGCCACCTTCGCCAACGACCTGGACGGGCTGGGTGGGAGCGAAGGCATCGGCTATTGCGGTTCGGTGCGGGAGCCTTACTTCACCGAGTCGCGGCTGGGAAAGCTTTCCATCTGTTTTTCAGGCAACGTGACCAACCTTGCGGAACTCGTCGCCCGGTTCAAGAACGCCGGCCACGTCTTTACCCGGGGTGACGACATTGAAGTCATTACCAAGCTGGTCGCGCAAGGCGCCGGCACGATCGATGGGATCCGGCGTTTGACCCAGGAAATCGAGGGCGCCTTCTCGCTGTTGATCCTGACCGGCGAAGGCGTTTACGCGGTGCGCTGCCCCAGCGGACAGTGGCCGCTGGTGCTGGGCGAAAAAGCGGGAGCCGTGGCCGCCGCCTCCGAATGCGGCGGCTTTTCCAACCTGGGGTTCCGCCGCGTGCGGGACGTGGAGCCGGGCGAGGTGGTTCTGCTCAAGGACGGGCGCATCCGCTCGCTTTCCAAGATGGTTTCCAGCCGGATCAAAGTGTGCAGCTTCTACTGGGTGTATACCGGGTTCCCCAGCAACCTGTTTGAGAATGTCCCGGACTCCCTGGTCCGAAAGAGGCTCGGCGCGGCTTTGGCCGCCCGCGATATTCAGAGAGGATTTGTTCCGGACGTGGTCATCCCCGTTCCGGATTCCGGCCGTTTCCACGCGATCGGCTACCATCAGGAGTTTTGCCGGCAGATGATGGCCGGCAAAGTGAACAAGGTGCCGCTGTATGATGAGCTGTTGCTGAAGTATCCCTATGCGGGGCGCAGCTTTATACCGCAGGACCAGCAACAGCGTGACAAAGAGGCGCAGATCAAGCTTCTGGCGAGCGGTGAGGATTGCGCCGGCAAGACGGTGGTGGTCTGCGACGATTCCATCGTGCGGGGCACGCAAACACAGATGAACCTGGTGCCGAAGCTCCGCCTGTCGGGAGTCAAGTCCATTCATTTCCGGATTTCAAATCCCGAACTCCGTTCTCATTGCAAATGGGGAAAAACGACGCGCAAGGGTGAGTTGCTGGCGGACCGCTTTCCCTCGATCGAAGAGCGCGCAAGGTACTTGGGTGTGGAGGACTTGCAGTACAACACCATCGAGGATCTGGCGGCGGCCATCGGAAGGCCGCTCGACACTCTGTGCGTGGATTGCAGCCTGCACCCGGCAGCGCCGGCCTAATCCCGGGATTTCAAGGCCGCTTTGAGGAAATCGCGGTTCATGCGGGCGATGAATTCCAGGCGGATCTGTTTGGGACAAACGGCCTCGCATTCGCCGATATTGGTGCATCCGCCGAAGCCTTCGGCAGCGGCTTGCGCCAGCATGGCCCGGACGCGCTGGTAGCGTTCCGGCTGGCCTTGCGGCAGGAGCGCGAACTGCGAGATTTTGGCCCCGGTGAACAGGGCGGCCGCGGCGTTCGGACAAGCCGCCACGCAGGCGCCGCAGCCGATGCAGGCGGCGGCGTCCATGGCAAGCTCGGCGTTCTCTTTGGCAACGGGAATGGCGTTGCCGTCCGGAGCGCTTCCGGCCGGCACGCTGATGTAACCTCCTGCGGCGATGATCCGGTCGAACGCGCTGCGGTCCACCGCCAGATCGCGGATCAGGGGGAAGGCGCGTGCGCGCCACGGCTCCAGGTAAATCTCGTCGCCGTCTTTGAAGTGCCTCATATGGAGCTGGCAGACGGTAGTACCCCGCATGCCGCCGTGGGCGACGCCGTTGATCATCATGCCGCACATGCCGCAGATGCCCTCGCGGCAGTCGTGATCGAAAGCGATGGGCTCTTCGCCTTTCAAGATCAGATCCTCGTTGAGCACGTCCAACATCTCCAGAAAACTCATTTCCGGATTGACGTTGGGAACCTCGTAGCGCACCAGCTTGCCCGGGCTGGAAGCGTTTTTCTGGCGCCACACATGAAGGATGATTCTCATTTGTAGCTCCGCTGCGTGGGAATGCAATACTCAAAAGCCAGCGGCTCTTTGTGAAGCACAGGCCGCGCATTCTCGCCGGCGTACTGCCAGGCGGCGACGTAACTGTAATGCTCGTCGTCGCGCTGGGCTTCCCCATCCGGCGTCTGATACTGTTCGCGGAAATGAGCGCCGCAGCTTTCCTGCCGGTCAAGCGCATCCAGCACCCTCCCCTCAGCCTGTTCATCTAAGGCCGCTACCCGGGGGGG
>CAYSBM010000520.1:0-2722 GCA_964429095.1 uncultured Solibacteraceae bacterium
TGCCATCGGGACCAAACGCGAGATCCCAGATGTACTGCTCGGTCTTGCTTGGCCGTCCCAGGTCTGTCAGTGTGCCTTGCTGGGGGTCCAAGACTAGAAAGTGCGCGTAAGGCAGGGTGCCCAAGTAGATCTTGCCGTCCGGACCCACCGTCATGCACCGTGCGCCGTACTCGGTGGGTGCGGGGTTCGGGAAGACCTGGAAATCGCCGGTCTCAGGGTCGACCGCCACCACATCGATGGTCTTGCTCAAATACAGATAGCTCAGATAGACGCGCTGGGATCCCGGGGCTGGCCCTGGGCCCACGGCCGAGGCCACCATGGAGCCGAGTCCGCGGTAGGTTGCCAGCAGTTCAAAGGCGCCGGGAGTGCCGCCAGTAGCTGCGGTTACTGACAGAAATAGCGCCAGACACGCGCCCGCGAATGTCCGCATAGTTTAATTCTAAATGGTCGTGCTGAGAGTCAATCAGCCCGGGAATGCGCTTGCGGCGGCAACAGTCTGCTCTACGTCGGCATCGCTATGCGCCGCACTCAGAAACGCGGCTTCGAACTGCGAAGGGGCCAAGTAAACGCCGTGTTCCAGCATCCAGTGGAAAAAGCGTGCGTAGCGCTTGGCGTCGCTGCGTTTGGCCGAATCGTAATCAAACACCGGTCCTTCGGCGAAGAAAAATGTGAACATCGATCCCACGCGGTTCACTTTGGCGCCGGCCGGAGGTTTCGCCGTAAGCCGGGCTGCGCGGGCCTCCAGTTGAGCGTAGACTTCGGGATGAGCCTTTAGATAGCGCAGCATGGCAAGTCCGGCGGCTACCGCCAGCGGGTTGCCCGACAAAGTGCCAGCCTGGTAGACGGGCCCCAGCGGCGCGACGCAGGACATGATATCGGCGCGTCCGCCGTAAGCGCCCACCGGCAGTCCGCCCCCGATTACCTTGCCCAGCGTCGTCAGATCCGGCTGTATCCTGTACAACTGCTGTGCGCCGCCGCGCGCCACCCGGAACCCAGTCATGACCTCGTCGAAGATCAGCAAAGCGCCGTTTCTCGCTGTGATTTCCCGCATCGCCTGCAAATAGCCCGGCGCCGGCGGCACGCAGCCCATGTTGCCCACCACCGGTTCGACGATGACCGCCGCGATGTCCCGGCCGTGGCGCGCGAAGGCCTCTTCCAGGGCGGGGACAGAGTTGTATGGCAGTGCCAGCGTGGTTTCCGCAAACTCGCGCGGGACGCCGGCCGTATCGGCAATGCCCAACGTGGCCAGCCCGGAGCCGGCTTAAACCAGCAGGGAATCGACATGGCCGTGGTAGCAGCCTTCGAATTTCACCACCAGGCGGCGGCCGGTAAATCCGCGGGCCACCCTGAGCGCACTCATGGTGGCTTCGGTGCCGGAGTTCACCAGCCGCACCATTTCGATTGAAGGCACCGCGTCGCAGATCTCTTCGGCGAGTTCGATTTCGCTCTTGGTCGGCGCGCCGAAACTGGTTCCGGCGTTGAGCGCCTCGCGGATGGCTGCCAGAATTTCAGGATGGCGATGTCCTAAAATGAGCGGGCCCCAGCTACCCACATAGTCGATGTAGGCATTGCCGTCTGCGTCATACATCCGCGAGCCCTGGCCGCGGACGATGAACGGCGGCGTGCCTCCTACGCCGCGGAAAGCCCGCACCGGAGAATTGACCCCGCCAGGAATCCGTCTTTCAGCACGCTCAAGCAAAGCGCGGCTCTGAGATAGGTTGAGTGTCGTTTGCATGGAGTGTTTCCGGACAGCCGATTGTAGCAGACCGTTTTCATCCGGGCGGAAGGGCCTCTAACGTCAGGCTCCCTGAAGAGCGCAGCCGCCGCTGTTCCAGGCGCCGGATAATCGCATCCAGCGGCGCTCCTAACAATCCTGCCGGACCGGCCACGATGCGCCACAATGTGGCGAAATCGCGCCGCCCGCCCAGCACGTCGCAAAAACAGTGCCAGGCGGCGTCATTGCGGCGCAACAAGCCGTAAAACAGGCGCGGAAAGGCGATTGTGAACGACAGCAGCCGCCGGCCCCAACGCAGATCCAAGCCCATTCCCATGCGCACCAGCCGGTTGTAAGCCGCCGCCAGCTCGGGTTTTCCGAAATGATCCGCGATGCAGTGCGCGGCCAGTTCGCCGCTCTGGCAGGCATGTGAAATACCCTCGCCGGCAAGCGGCTCGAGCACCCCTCCCGCATCACCCACCAGCAGAGCGGCGCCGCTAGCCAGGGTGGTGCGCTCGGTCATAGTCGGCAGCAGGTGCCCGACGGTGCGTGGCTGCGCCGCAACGCCGTTCCACAGTCCCTCGGCTTTGAGAAACGCCTGGAAGTACGAACGCAAGCGCCTTGCCATGGCCAGCGGCCCGCCCACCCCGGCGTTCACAGTGGCGCCTTTCGGGAAAAGCCAGCCATAGCCTGCCGGCAGAGTGCCCAGGTCTATGCGCATGGCTTCCTGGGATATCGTGCGCTCCACCGCGCGGGTGAGAGGAATCTCACAGTATAAAGCCACCTGCCAGAAAAAGTTCTCGCGCGCGTTCAGCAGCCGGCTGACTACGCTGTTGGCGCCGTCGGCGCCCACAATGTAGCGTGCGCGGATGGGTCCCGCGCTGGTCCATGCAGCCGCCGAATCAGGATGCAACTCTACTCGCAGCAGCCGCGTTCTTTCACGCACCTCGACGCCCATGGCGGCGGCGGCGCCGCACTCCGCCTGGCAGCCCCCTTCCGCCCCCGCCA
>CAYSBM010000521.1:0-2722 GCA_964429095.1 uncultured Solibacteraceae bacterium
ACCACCCAAACTTGGCTCGGGCCGGACGGCCAGATCGCCCACGACTAGGCATGCAAGCCCACGCGCCCATGTTCCCGGGCGCTCTGATCGCCGGATGCTGAACTGGCCCAGGGTCTTGTTGCACAGCCAGGGGATGGGGGGAGGGCACTGCTTTAGCCAATCTTGACTTTGTTATACTGATTGTCAAAGGAGGGTGGGATGCGAGTTCTCTCTGGGAGTTTGGTAGGTGTTTGTGTTTTCGCCGGCGTGTCTGCGGCGGCTGCTTTTTACAAGACTGACTTGCAGGGCGAGTATGTGCAAGCCCGCACAGCCGACGTCTATACCGCGCCGTGCTTTGCCAATTCCGAAGTCAACCTGGCGGGCGATCTGGCGGTAATGGGATGGAAGATCACCCACGGGTCCTGGCAAGGCGTGACCCTCGATGGCTTGGCGGTCGTGGCGGTACTGCGCGCCAGCACCACGCTGGGCAACCCTGAGCGGTCTCCGTATCCGGTGAAAGCCGTGCTCATCATCGATGAACGCGCGGACGCCTTACAGCGCCTGGCGTTGCGCAGCTTTGCACAGCGGATGGGTGGAGACCTTTTCCAGGACCTCGCGCGCATCGATTACCAGCCCATCGAGCTGAGTATCGCGCACGGCAACGTGCACAGCATGAAAGCCCATCTGGCTGCCGGCGCGCTGGCGCGGATTGAGACCAGGAGTCTGGGCATGGGGGACCAGATCTGCCACAACGAGGAAGTCTGGTACCGGCCGCTCACCAAGCTGGATCACGCCATGCCTGCCTACACGCTGGCGCAAGGCTACAGCGGAACCGGGCTGGACGCTACCTGGATAAACCACGATTCGCGCAGTTCCTTCGTGGGCACCTTCCATTACCGCGAATAGCCGGATCCGCTCAGGCGAGCGCGCGCTTCATCCAGGCGTAACACTTTCTCACTTCCTCGACCGTATTCGCGCCCTTGTACTCGTACTCGATCATTGCCGGAATGGACCACTTCTTATCGCGCAGCAGGCACAGCACCTCCCGGTTGGGTGTGTCCCCTTCCCCAAATGGCACGTTCGGCCCCTGGTTCTTCTTACGGTCCTTGATGTGAAGGACGAAAATGCGGTCGTGGTGCTTGGCCAAGTAGTCAACCGGATCGAAGCCCGCGGCGGTGAAATGCCCGGTGTCGAGGTTGACGCCAATGTATGCGGACGTGCCGTTCATGGCCTCGGCGAAATCCTCCGGGCGCGCGAACTCATTGGGCCTGATGTTGGAGTGGTTGTGCATCCCTACATAAACCTTAGCCTTTTCCGCAAACGGAGAAATGCGCTTGGCCACCGAGACCGTCCCCGACGCGGTCAAGTACTTAACGCCCAGGGCGTGGGCGAATTCGAAGCCGCGTTCAATCTCCGCATCGGAAAAGTCGTCGCGGAAGCTGTAGTTGTATGCGTAAAGGTGTATGCCGGCGGCGTCCAGTCTGGTCCGGATCTTCCGTATCTCCTCCATAGGGACAGAAAGACGCCACTTGCGGACGTCCTCGCGGGAACCCCGAGGCTCCACATGTCCTTGCCAGAGTTCCATATAGCTCAGGCCGGTTTCGTTCATGGCTTTGATGGCGTCCTCAAGCGAGCGGTCGCGGAAACTATAGCTTTGCGCGCCGATCATGACACCGCGTACTTTCGAATTGCTTCTGGCCAGCGCCGCCGCAGGCAAACACCCCAAAGCCAGTCTTCCGAGATCACGCCGGGTATGCATTCTTGAGACCTCCTTGAAATATGCCATCATACCAGTTTGCTGCCCGTTATCCCGATTCTTCTCAGCGCCGCGCTCACTTTGCTTGCCGCTTATGGTCTGGGACGCATCTGGTTCCGGAAAACGGAGGCGCCGCACGAAATCGTGCTGGGCGTGGGCGCCGCACTCCTCAGCCTGGCGACCTTCCTTCTGCTGGCTTCAGGCTTGGCCGGCCGAGGCGCGTTTGCCGCGCTGGTGGCCGCCGGCATTTCCGGGTTATTCCTCGTGCGCGGTGGCGCACGGCGGCCGGAATTTGCGCTTCCTCGTCCCTTATGGATCCTTCTCCCCTTCGGCGTTCTCTACCTCGTGCACGCGCTGGCGCCCGAGATTGAACCTGACGCTGTCGGCTACCACTTGAGCAACGTCGCGGAATACTTACGGTTGGGACATTTTCCGGAAAGCGTCGATTTTTACGAAATCATGCCCCATGGGGTGGAGATGCTGTTTGCCGTCGCCGCCTCTTGGGGCGGATTCTCAGCGGCCAAATTGGTGCATTTCGCGCTCTTCGCCGCCACCGTGCCGCTGATTCTTTCTCTCGGCCGGCGCCTGGGTTTGGAACAACCTGTTCCAGCGCTTGCCGCCGTCTTCTACGCGGTTACTCCTGTGGTAGGCGTGACCGGAACCTGCGCTTATGTGGATGCAGCGCTCACTTTTTATGCCCTTGCCGCCATCTATCTGCTGGCTGCCTGGTTGAAAAAACGCGAAACTTTGCTGCGGGCATCAGCCGGAATCGCCGCTGGGGTTTGCTATGGAGTGAAGATCACCGGCCTTGAAGTGGCTGCCTGCGCAGCCGCGTGGCTGCTCTGGCGGCGCGAATGGAAAGCGGCGGCCGTTTTTTGCGCCGCCGCGAGCGCGATGATCGCGCCGTGGATGGCGCGCGCCTATTTGATGACCGGCAATCCTCTGGCGCCCCTGCTAAACCGTTTCTTCCCCAATCCTTACTTCCAT
>CAYSBM010000522.1:0-2721 GCA_964429095.1 uncultured Solibacteraceae bacterium
GTATGGCCCCGCCGGCTGTTCATGGAGGCCATGCATGGCGCTGCACTAAAGTTGGGGCGCACTGTGTGACGAAATAATAGGCAGGGAGGACGAAGTATGCAGTTTGCCAGGCTGTTTCTTTGGCCAGCCCTGATTGCGTGCGCGGCAGGACCCTGTCCCGGCCAAGTCACCATTCGCCTGGGGCCGGAAATGACGGATACGCCGATCAGAGCTCTGCTGGGAGTGAATGCCGGTCCCAATCCCGCAGGAGAGCCGGGAAATGCTGACCTCACCTCTGGCTATCGGGAGATCGGCGTCACCCTTGTCCGTACCCACGACTATTACGGGGCTCTCGACATGCCGACCCTGTATCCCAACGAAGGGGCCGATCCGGAGGCCGCGTCCTCCTACAACTTCGCGTTGTCAGACACAGTCTTCCGGGGGATTCTTAACGGCGGCTTCGAGCCCTACCTGCGCATCGGAGATTCCTACAACAACGTGCGCCGCATCAGTAATCCCGCCAACTGGACCCGGGCGGCGGTTCAGGTAGTGCGGCACTACCAGGACGCAGCCTTGTGGGGACGCGCCCCGCTGCGCTACGTCGAGATATACAACGAACCGGACAACTCCCACTTTTGGAAAGGGACACGCCAGGAGTTCTTCCAGTTATTCGCCGGGACCGCCAAGGCCTTGAAACAGGCGTTCCCCGACCTCAAGATCGGGGGGCCGGGTTTAGCTGCCACCGGTTTTCTGACCACGCAAGGGCGAGGCATGTCCGCAGGTCTGGTGGAGTACTGCCGCGCCCAGAACGTCCCGCTGGACTTCCTGTCTTACCACGTTTACTCCAACAACCCTTCCGACTACACGACTGCGGCCGAGTACTACCGCGGGTTGCTTGACGCCAACAACTACCGCTCCGCCGAGTTGCACATTACCGAATGGAACACCGAGGAGCCTGAGCGGGCAGATGGCGATCCGGGTCTGCGGATGGACGCGCGTGGTGCAGCCATCAACACCGCCGCCTGGATTCAACTTCAGGAACAGAAAGTGAAGGTTTCCACCTTCTACCGTGGCAACGACACTTCGCCCTCACTGCCGACCTTCTATGGCTTGTTTTTCGCCGACGGCCGGCCCAAGCCGGTGGCGGAGGCCTTCGCTCTGTGGTCGAAGATGAGCACCTACTCCCGGCGCCGGCAGACCACTCTTAGCGCTGGCAGCGAGTTGCGCGTGTTGTGCGGAAACAACGCGGCTGGCGATATGGCGCTCCTGATTGCGAATCCCTCCTCGGCGGCCGCTTCCTGGCGCGTTGAGGACTCGGCTGCGGGTGCAGGCGTCATCAGCCTTCAGGAGATCAACCCGGCCGATAGTTCCGTGCGCAGGTCCACCCTGAGCACGCTCGCGGCGGAGATCCCTGGCTATTCGGTCCAGCTTGTGGAGATGAAGGCTTCGGCGACGCCTGCCTTACGGGTTTTCTCGGCCGCTTCGTTCGCGGAAGGTGAGGCCGCTCCCGCGTCGCTGGTGAGCCTGTTCGGCACAGGCCTGAGCGGCGCTTCGGTCTTGCTCCACGACGCTGCGCGGCGGTCTCACCCGGCGACCGTGATCTACAGTTCCTCCGGCCAGATCAACTTGCTGGTGCCGGCGGCCGCCTCGCTGGGGCGGGCCACGCTTGCGGTGCGGCGGACCTCCGGGGACACGCTCGAGGTCTCGCTGAACATCCTGCCGGTGGCGCCTGGCTTGTTTACTGCCAACGCCGACGGAGGTGGGGCGCCGGCCGCCCGTTTCCTGCGGCTGCGCCCTGGCGGTGAGCTGGCCGCCGAGTATGCGTTCCGGCTGGACCCGGCTACCGGCCGTTACGTCCCCGCCCCGCTTCTGGTCGGAGAGCCGGGCGAGGAGGCCTACCTTGAGCTTTACGGCACAGGGATCCGTGGCCGCAGCGGCCTCGGCGCGGTTTCGGCAGTGGCCGGCGCGACGCCTTGCGATGTTCTGGCCGCCCAGGCACACTCGCTCTATGAAGGCCTCGATCAGGTGAACATAAAGCTGCCGGCCGCACTGCGCGGCCGCGGCGAGCTGACTTTGAGGCTTGTCGTGGACGGGCGGGCGGCCACCCCAGTCGAGCTGTCCTTCCGGTAAAAAGAAAGCGCGCCGCCCGAAGAGAACCCGCTTGTCCGGCGGCAGGCCGATACGGCGAACTGAATAGGCTGCTCGGGCGTCGGGACGCGGCAGAGTTACTCGATCACATAGCCGTGATATAGCCCCATATAATACGGCAGCAGAAACGCTGCGCCGTCGGTAGAGTAACGCCCCGAGCCGCCCTGATCCAGCACATAAGGGTTTTGGTTCCAGTGGTCCACGAACCGCTCGTCGACCGGCAGCGCCGTGCCGTCCGGGCGGCAACCGAGGGCGCGCCGCACGGGCATGGCGGGGATACGGGGCAGCGGAGTAATGTCGATGCGGTGGCTGTTGGTGAGCCGCCAGTCGATGGTATCGAGAGGATAACGCACCAGAGTCGAAATGCTCTGTTCCAGCCACGGACCGACGGGGGCGATCTTAATCCGCTCGAAAGCGTCCTCATAATAGCTGCCCTGAGTGCTGGCGGCGAACATGAAGTTGAACAGCGGGTTCAACTCCGGCCTTTCGTCCATCCAGTAGCGGAACATGGACAAGGCGTATAGCGAGCGCAGGCGGGGATCTTTTTCATACTTGAGCAGGTTGTAATAACTCATGAAGGCCATCTCGTCATCG
>CAYSBM010000523.1:0-2714 GCA_964429095.1 uncultured Solibacteraceae bacterium
ATACCATCCTGGCGACTGGCGCCCACTACTCATACCTGCGCAATCCCCTTTATGCCGGAACATTGCTGGTGGCATCGGGTTTGGCTGCCGCTTCGCGGCGCGTGGAGCTGGGCGTGCTGGTGGCGCTGGTTTTCGGATTGGTTTATCTTCCGGTGATCGAGCTCGAAGAACAGCACCTGCGCAACCTGTTTCCTGAATATGCCGCTTATGCCGAACGCGTGCCGTTGCTGTGGCCCCGGCGGCCATCCGTTCGCTCCCAGGCGCGTTTCTCCTGGCGCCTCTACCTGAACAATCAGGAATACCAAGCCCTCGGAGGTTTTCTGTTGGCTGCGGCCGTACTCGTGTGGAAAACTCTTGCTTGAGCATTGGCCGGCAAGCCTGAGGTTAATTGTTCACCGCACGGCCAGTTGGGCGCCGCGCCGCACCGCCTGTGCCCAGCTTTGGCCGAACCATCCCAGTTCCTGCTCCGCGGTGGGCAAATCCAGAAGAATTTCGCCGATAGCCTGATGTGGGTCAATCGTGACCTCAGACTGAGCCGCGAACAGTTCCCGCACCCGCTGTTCAAACCGCACCAGGTGCGAAAGAATGTGACTGGCGTCGGCGGCAAGCTCCTGTGTGCCTTGAGGTTGCCCGTGCGGCGGAGCTGGGTAGCTCGCTTGGCCGTTGGTAGCCAGCAGCGGCTCCAGCAGGCCGCGTGAACGGGTCAGCTTCTGGCGCAGGCGCAGCACATGGTCCTGAACCATGCGGTCCAACATGTGCCAGTGGCGGCTTTCCAGTTGCATGGCCTTTTCCGAAGTGGCCCAGGCGGCCAGCCTTTGCAGTTCCGTTGCCTCCTCGACAGCGGCGCCTGCCAGCGCGACTGCTTCCGCTGCGGCTGCTACGGCGCTCAGCGGTGAGGATACGCCGGCCAGGCGCTGCTCGACCTGACGCCGGATGGCGGTGTGCAGAAATGCGCTGGACCCTGACGGAAACGGAGCAGGCTGAGGCGGGATGCAACTGCCGAGCTGGTGAGCCGTGAACATGTCTTCCAATTCGGCCCCCGGCGAGTCAGCCGCTCCGGCTGGCAGCACCGGCGGCGGCATCAACGCGGGGATTATCTGACGGCTGCGTGAGGGCAGCGAAATCAGCAATGATGCGTCAGGCCCGAAAACGCCCGCCGCGACTTCCGCCGCTGGCAGCGGATCTTGGCGGGCAACATTGACGCGAACATACAGCACGCGGTCCTGGTAGCGGTAGGTGGCCTGCTGCAATCTGGGCCGGTAAGTTTCGGCGTCCAATTCCAACAGCAGATCCACTGTCATGGTAGCGCCGGCTCTTCGCGCAGTGAGCAGCAGGGAAGTCCGCCCCTCCGGAGTGCGGCTTCTCCGGGCTTCCAGCGCCAGCCCTCCCTGAGACGCGTAACGCGCGAAGTCGCCGGCCACTTCCACGGGCCGCCAGCTTCTGCGGCGTACCCAATCGAGCACCGCCGCCTCAAGCTGCTCGAAGCGGTCAGCTTCCATCTCCACCAGAGATACGCCTGTGGTTGCTTGTTCGCTGGCCGGTAGCGCGCGCCGCGCGTAACGGCTGTCGTAACGCCAGGCTTTTCCCGCCGATGGATGCCAGACCGCATACTGAAGTTCCCCGTTCCAGTCCGTCCACCGGGCGCTGTAACGTTGGCCGCGCTCGGCCCATAGCTCCAGCCGCCCGCCCCCGCGTTTAACCACCGGCTCGGTTTGGAGCACTTCTATGTGCATCACCTGATGCAGCACCGCCGGCCGTGCCAGTAACGCCTGCTCGAACATGCGGGCTTTGTCCAGAGTCTCCAGAGGACGCGCGCGCTCGGACAGTTTGACGGCCCAGAAAAGAGCGCCGGAAATGGCCAGCGCCACAAGGGCCGCCAGCGCCGGGACGGCCGGCAGAGGAAACCGCGAGAACCAATTTCGCCGGCCGGCTGCCTGGCGCTCGAATTCCCGCTTCCATTCAAGAAAGCGGGCTTTGGCGCAAGCCGCGCGGTGCGCCCCTCCGAAGGGGTTTTCCGCCGCCATGCGAGCGAGCGCCTGCGCTGTGGCGTCCAATTGCTCCATCCGCCCGCGGCATTCCCAACACTCCCGGAGATGAGCCGCCACGCGCGATTGTTCGCGCGGGGAAAGCTCGCCATCGGCGTATGCGATCAACAGATCGTCACTGCAATGGTTTCGGCCTTTGATTCTCCACATACGCTCTTAGGGTTCCGCCCGGTCCGGATTGAGCCATGGCCCGGCGCAGCTTCTCCAGCGCACGGGCCAGCAGCGTTCCCACCGCCTTCGTGCTGATCCCTAACTCCCCGCCGATTTCCCGGTATTTCAGATTTCCCAGACGCAAGAGAACCACCTCGGTCTCCCGCGCCGTGAGCACCGCCAGCAGACGTTGGACATCGTCACCCGGCTCCGGCTGCGAAAATGCGAACCCGGCCTGGACTAGCTCATCCACCTGCTCCAGCGGGGCTTGCGTTCCAAGTAAGCTGCTTTCCTTCAACCGGTTGCCCATTTCCCGCCGCGCGACGCAATACGCCCACGCTCTGGGGTTTTCGATGCGCCGTCCCTTGCGGAGCTGTTGATAAAGCCGGGTGAAGACTTCCTGGACGACCTCCTCAGAGAAATCCAGGCGCCCGCTCGCCTGCGCCACATACCGCAGCAAAGGCCCATACAGCGAGTCGTATAGCTCGCTGACCAGATCGGAAGCCTCTTTCTCACTCA
>CAYSBM010000524.1:0-2697 GCA_964429095.1 uncultured Solibacteraceae bacterium
AAGGGCGTTCGGTGTTGAAGGTTCTTAGCCCTGTGCCCATAGTAGCCGGCAAAGCTACTGTGGAGCTGGATGGAGCATCGTCACCGAACAAGATCGGCAACGATAAGCCGGAGTTCTACTTCCGGATGGCCTACCAGGAACGGTTAAGCCTGGTGCGCCTCACCCCCAGGAAAGATAGGCGCATCGTACAGAAATGGAGCATCATCCCTGTAACCAAGGAGATTGTCGAGGAGGAGGATGAGGTCCCTAGCTTCAAACGCCAACTCTCAGAAGGGCTGTACAAAATCTGGCCAATAAATTCTTTGAATGCTGGCGAATACGCAATTGTGGAGTATACTGTGGGGAAAGGAAACGTCCAGGTTTGGGATTTCTCGTACACAGGGCCGCCAGCCAAACCATGATGCTTCCCGGTGTCCGCTATCTTGTAGGAAGGCGGCGGTCTAATATGGTTTTCGGTAAGGCCAAAAGCTTAAGGCGCTCATTTAGAATAGGTTAGCATCTGGCAGGAGAATTGCTGGCACTGCTGGCAACAGTTACACGGGAAAGGAGACAAGGAGACTGATGAAGTCCTCTAATGGTTACAAGATGGGCATTGCTCTGGCACTGGCCATGATCCTGGTCGTGCCTGCTATGTTCGCGCAGGCGATTACGGGCACGATCACCGGGGTGATCAAGGATCCCAACGGCGCCGTGGTTCCGGGCGCCAAGGTGACGGCACGGAACGCAGGCACCAATGCTACCGCTTCGGTCGTAACCGATGCGGCTGGCCTATACAGGATTATCAACCTGGTTTCCGGCGAATATGTCTTGGAAGTGGAGGCCAAAGGTTTCCGTAAGACCACCACGACTCCCCAACGCCTGTCGACCGGAGACGTCTTGCGTTTGGATTTGACCTTGGAGCTCGGCCAGGTCACCGAGACGGTGACGGTGGAAGAGACTGCGACCAAGGTCAACACCGAAGATGCGCAGTTAGGGCAGGTGTTACGCGACGTTTACCAACTGCCGATCGTTTCGGGCGCTGCGGGGCGCAACCCCCTGTCGCTGGCCGTTTTGCAGCCCGGCGTGGTGGCTGCTGGCCAAGTGGGACCGATGTCGGTAAACGGCCAGCGGGCGCAAGCCAACAACTATATGTTGGATGGCGGAGATTCCAACGACCTGGCGATTAACGTTCCGGATGCCGTACAGCAGATCTCGCCAAACGCGCTGGCGGAGTTCCGTGTGGTCACAGGCGCCATGAAGGCCGAATACGGCCGCAACTCGGGCGCTATCGTGATGTTGACCACCCGTTCGGGTTCCAACGCCTACCATGGTGGGTTGTCGGAGATCTTTCGCAACACTAAGCTCAATACTACCAACTACTTCCAGAATGCCGTGGCAGGCGGAACGGCCACCACGCTGCCGGGCAGCGGGTTTAAGCGGCGGCCGCAGTGGAACACGAATGATTTCGACGCACAGTTGGGCGGGCCGATCAAGAAAGACAAAATCTTTTTCTTCGCCTCCTACCTCGGCTTCCGCCGCCGTCAAGGGGTTACGGCTTCGGCAACGGTTTTCACGCTGGCTGAAAGGGCGGCCATCAACCAGTACGGGAAGCCGGAAGCGAAGAACCTTCTGGCTTTGGTGCCGGAGCCCAACTACGGCACCAACACCCTGTTGAGCGCCCCGGCAAATCAGTTCACCCGCAACCAGGGGTTGGGCAAACTCGACTATTTCATCAGCGACTCCAACCGTCTGGCAGTCAGCTATTTCCGTGAACCGCAGGAGGCCGTCGACCCGTTTGCCTTCCAAGGTCCATCAATTCCTGGATTCGGCCAGCGCGGCACAACAATGTACGAGAACATTGTGGTGCGCGACACTCACACATTTAGCGCCAGTGTTTTCAATGAATTCCGCGCCTCATTCCACCGCCGGGTGAGCGACAGCGTCTACCCGCTTAACACCAAGTCTCCGCAATCGTTGGGCCTGACGGGAATCATCCCCGACGATCCGGCGGCCGCCGGACCCCCGTATGTGGACATGAGCGGCGCGGGCCTTTCCAGCTTCGGCAACACCTACCAAGGGCCCCAGGCACGTCACGACAACACGTTCCAGTACATCGACAACGTAAGTTGGACGAAAGGTAAGCATTACATCAAGTTCGGAGCTGAACTCCGCACCTACGCGCAGAACCAGTTGTTCGATTTCATCAACAACGGTTACATATACGTTGACGGCGGAATGCTGGACCAGGGCTATGGCAAGGCCATTCCTGGCTTGAGTGACGCTTTGAGCGATTTTGCCAATGGCTACGCCACAAACTTCGCCCAGTCGAACTCAGGACGTCAAGGCTACCGCACGCGCGCTTTCAACTGGTTCTGGCAGGACGACTGGAAAGTGGCGCCCACTCTGACTCTTAATTTTGGCGTGCGCTACGAGTACAACACAGGTCTGAAAGAATTAAGGGATCAGGCGGTTGCTTTCCGCAAGGGACAGCAGTCTACAATATGGCCGACAGCCCCGGTGGGCATGGTTTATCCCGGCGATGCGGGCATTCCTCGCTCCACCTACCCCGAAGATAAGAACAATTTTGCTCCCCGCTTCGGTTTTGCGTGGGATATGTTCGGCAACGGCAAGTTAAGCATGCGTGGCGGCTGGGGAATTTACTATGACATCCCCATTTCCGAATTGACCCTTCAGTTCCTGGGGGTCGCGCCTTACGGT
>CAYSBM010000525.1:0-2696 GCA_964429095.1 uncultured Solibacteraceae bacterium
TGGTGCAGAATCTGGACCGCTTAAAGCCACTGCTCAAGCGCAAGCTGAACTACACGGTCACCTACCACGATTCCTGCTGTCTGGGACGCCGCAACAGCATCTTCGAAGAACCGCGAATTCTGCTCCAGGCTATCCCAGGCGTGAAGCTGGTTGAGATGACACACCATCAAGAAAACGCCATCTGCTGTGGTGGTGGAGGCGGCGGCATGTGGCTGGATACCTACTTCAAAGCTAAGGGGCATGAGCGGCTCTCGGAACGGCGGGTAAAGGAAGCGGTGGCTAGCGGAGCGGACGTGCTGGCGATCGCCTGTGATTATGAGTTTTCGCGTTTTGAAGACGCCCTGAAAGTCTTGGGGCACGACAAGAAGATGGTAGTGCGGGACGTCACTGAACTGCTGGCGGTAGCGATGGAGGTTTAGGCCCTTGAACATGCTGGTATTGCTCAAAATGGTGCCCGACGTCGTCGAAGAGCTGGAACTCGCGCCGGACGGGAAGAGTTTGGACACCGAGTTTCTGCGCCTGATCCCCAATGAGCCCGATGATCATGCGCTCGAGGAAGCTCTCCTGCTCAAAGAACGGCACGGGGGGACGGTGACTGTGATGGCTCCAGAGGCGGCTGAAGTGGACGAGGCGCTGTTCACGGCCCTGGCCAAGGGCGCCGACCGGGCTCTGAAGTTAACCGGCGTGGATCCGGCGGCGCGCACCGCCGGGCTGGCGCAGGCAATTTGCCAGGCCGTCGCTTCGGCGCCGGACTTGCAACCTTTGGACTTGATTTTGACCGGAACGCAGGCGAATGACGATTTGGACACCTTGCTTGCGCCCGCCTTGGCTCAGCACATGGGATTGCCTTTCATGGGCATTGTGACCCGGGTCGCGCCGGATCTTGCGCGCGGAGTGGTTACCATCCAGAAAGAGTGTCCCAAAGGCATACGCGCCGAATTTGAAATGCCCATGCCCGCGATCTTGGGCATTCAGGCGGCGGAGAAGCCTCCGCGCTATGTGCCCATCGCCAAAGTGCGGGCTGTCATGAAGTCACAGAAGATCGCAACCGTCGAAGCCGGGGGCAGTCCGGGGAAGTTCCCGGTCGAAGTGGTCGCCATGGATAAGCCTGTGGTTTTGGAACGGGCCGAAATGTTGGAGGGTTCACCGGAAGAGGTCGCGGGAAAGGTCTGCGAAATCCTGGCCGCCCGCGGCTTGCTCTGAGGAGGAAAAGATTATGGCCGGCGAGATCTGGGTTCTGGCGGAATACTGGCAAGGACAGATTTCCGACACTACTTTCGAGGGTCTGGCTCTGGGACGGGAACTCGCCCAGGGGCTAGGGGTCAACCTGGAAGCGGTTTTGCTAGGACATGGCAAGAAGGATCTGGCGGCGGCGTTGGGAGCTGCGGACAAGGTCAATTATGCCGATCATCCGAGTCTGTCGGAGATGCCGCCGGAAAATTGCGCGGCGGCGCTCGAAGAACTGGTGAGAAAGAAAGAGCCCAAAGCGGTGCTGATTCCACTGTCCAACGTGACGCTAGGCATTGGCAGCCTGCTGGCGGCGAAGCTCGGCGCCGCTTCCATCAACGCCTGCGTGGACATATCGGTTTCAGATGGCAGGCTCCAGGCGCGCAGCCTGCTTTATGGCGGCAAGATGGAAGCCACCGTCGTAGCCACATCCGATCCGGCGGTGCTGGGCGTGTGGCCGGGATGCCGTCCCGCGGAAGCAGGCCGTTCAAGTCGGACGCCACCGGTCGAAGAGGTTGCCTTGGCGTTGCCGGATGAGCCCAGGGTCCGCTTCAAGCGTTATATCGAACCGGAAGCCGGCGACATCGACATCTGCGAACAAGAAGTGCTGGTATCAGTAGGACGCGGCATTCAAAGCAGTGACAACCTGGAATTGGCGCAAGAACTGGCGGACGCCTTAGGCGGCGCGGTTTCCGGATCGCGGCCGGTCATCGACCAGGGGTGGCTCCCGATGTCGCGGCAAGTGGGCAAATCCGGAGCCACCGTCAAGCCCAAGCTCTACCTGGCCGCCGGTATCAGCGGAGCGCCGGAACACGTGGAAGGCATGAAGGGCGCCGGCCTGATCATCGCGATCAACACGGACCCCAAGGCGCCTATCTTCAACGTCGCGCATTACGGGATTGAGGCCGACGCGCTGGAAATACTGCCGGCATTGACGGCGAAAGTGAGAGAACGGAAAGGAAATTGACCGGCATGCCAGGCGCGGAAGTCATTGAACGGCCGTATTTTTACGCCCTTCCAGGCTGGCTGATCGCCACCTTCTATCTTCTGGCTGCGCTGGCGCTCGGAACGTTTTCTTACGGCGTGTACCGCAAGATTCGGAGCTACCAGCGTGGCCGCCGGGACCCGAGCCAGCCATTCACGCTGGTGGGCATTCTGCGCGCCGCACTTGATGTCCTCACCAACCGCACCGTCCTGCGCGGGGAAATGCTGGGCGGCGCCGGGCACCTGCTTCTGTTTGTGGGGTTCGCCATTTTGTTCATCGCCACATTGCTAGTGCTGGTGGATAACGATGTCTTGCGGCTGCTGTTACCCCAGTGGAGTTTTCTGAAAGGGGACTTTTACCTGGGCTTCAGTTGGGGAGCGGATCTGGGGGGCATCCTGCTGCTCTGCGGGGTGCTGATCCTGGCCATCCGGCGCGGCGTGGGCCGGCCTGCCGCCCTACGTTACTCGGTTCGCCAGCAACCGGC
>CAYSBM010000526.1:0-2686 GCA_964429095.1 uncultured Solibacteraceae bacterium
CAAGGAGCCGACGATTTGATCTTCCGGGAAGTCGAGGATCGCGACCTCATAAAGAAGGCGCGCCGGGGACAAGTTGAGGCGGATAACGTGTTGGTTTCCCGCTGGGAGAAGCGGATCTACAACTACATTCTCCGCCTGGTGGGCGACCGCGAGGACGCTCTCGACGCGACTCAGGATACCTTTCTCAAGGCTTATCAAGCCCTCGGCAAGCTGGAGGAAGAAGGACGTTTCGCCTCCTGGCTTTTCCGTATCGCGCATAACGAAGCCTACTCGCTGCTGCGAAGACGCCGGCCGGAAGGGGAAATGCCTGCGGAACTGGCCGAAGGAATGGAGAAGTCCCGCCTGTTTCCGGCCGAGCTAAGGCTGGCGGTCGAAGGCGCGCTGGCCCGTTTGAGCGATGAGCAACGCGAAGCCGTGGTGCTGAAGATTTATCAGGGTTTCAAGTTCGAGGAGATGGCCCGTATTCTGGATTGTCCGGTCTCGACGGTGAAATCGCGCTTGTACACGGCGCTCGAGCTGCTCAAGAACGCGCTGGCTCCAATTGACACACGGGGGGTCGAATGAAGTGCACGTCGTTTGATTTGAATGCGTTCTATTTCGGCGAGCTGGCCGCGGACCAGCGCCGTGGCGTGGAAGAGCACCTGGCAGCTTGCGCCGCCTGCCGCGGCGAGCTCGAACGGCTGCGAGCTACGCACGCCTCGCTGGCCTCTATCCCGGATGAGGAGGTCCCGCAGCGGCTGGCCTTCGTCTCCGACAAGGTGTTCCAACCGCGCTGGTGGCAGCGGATCTGGCGTCCAGGACCGCAGTGGGCCTTGGCTTCGGCGGGCCTTCTGGCCGCCGCCATCCTGCTGCACGGCTACCTTCTCCGGCCAGCGGCGGCTCCGGTCCCGGACGAGAGAGTGATTGCCGCCAGGGTCGATGAGGAGCTGGCCAGACGGCTGCCGGCGGCGCTTCATGAGGCGGTTGCGCGTCTGGAGGCCCGCCACGAAGCGAAGATGCGCGAGGCGGTGGCGGAAGTCCAAAAACGGGCGGAAATCGAGCGGCAGGCACAGGTGGTGGCCTTCGAAGAAACCCTGGACATGCTGCGCAAGCGCTTTAACGTGATGTACCTGGCCAGCGCGGATTCCGGAGGCCGCCAATGAAACGTGCAGCCATGTTCGCTGTGTTGCTGTGCGGCGCGTTGTGGGCGGGCGGGGCCGTCAAGCCGCGCGTCAGCCGCGCGGTGCTGGCTCCCATGGAAAAGGCTTTCGACCGGCGGCTGGAAGGTTGGAGCATCGATGAGCCGGTGATGTTGCTCGGCACCACCCGCGGCGTATACCTGGAGGGTTTCGGCGCGGTGTTCACTGCGGAAATCAACTTAATGCCCGGTGGCACCCTCAGCCCTTTCCAGCAGACCATCCGGCCGGAGCAAAAGGCGCGTGTCCACCAAAAGAAGCTGGAGCGCCTTCCCAAGCTCCGTGAGCAGATGAAAGAGATGCTTGTGGTGAGCGCCTTATCGCTGGATACCGTGCCGCTGGATGAGAAGATTGTGATCGGCGTCACCTTGTTCCACTTTTCCTGGGAGCAGTTGGACGGCATTCCTTCCCAGATTGTGATGCAAGCGCCGCGGCGTCTGCTGATGGACTATGCGCTCAAGCGCATCGACCAGGCAGCATTCGAAGCCGGCATAAGGACCGAGGAGCTGTAGCTCTCATGCGCCTGGGTGAGATGCTCATTCAGAAGGGGCTGATCGGGCCGGAGGATCTGGAACGCGCACTCGAAATTCAGAGGGAGCGCGGTGAGAAGATCGGCAAGGTGCTGGTCGACCTGGGTTTCATCGCCATGCGCGACGTGCTGGCGGCGCTGTCCGAGCAACTTTCCATTGCCCTGGCCGCCATCGAAGGGCCGCCGCCGGCGGATCCCGCTCTGGACGGTCTGGCGCCGCGCTTCTTGCGCCAGTCGCGATGTTTCCCGCTGGCCGTCCAGGATTCCACACTCACCCTGGCCATGGCGGACCCGCTGGATTTCGAGACCCTCTCCGCGGTGCGGGGCTTCACCGGCTTGCGCGTCCAACCGGCGCTGGCCGCCGAGCAGGAAATCCTGGATGCGGTCGACAAGTACTACGGCGAGGGGGAGAAGCCGGGCCCGGACATGGATGCCGAGGCTGCGGCCGCCAGCAGCGAGGACCTCGAGCACTTGCGGGACATGGCCAGCGAGGCGCCGGTGATACGGCTGGTCAATGCCGTGATCGCTCAGGCAGTCGAAAAGCGCGCCAGCGACATTCACATTGAGCCGTTTGAAAAGGAGTTCCGCATCCGTTACCGCATCGACGGAGTTCTCTATCCGCAGGAGGCGCCGCCGCGCGAGTTGAAGGCCGCCGTCATCAGCCGCGTCAAGCTGATGGCGAAGTTGAACATCGCTGAGCGGCGCCTGCCGCAGGACGGCCGCATTAAGATCAAGATCCTGGGCCGCGAAGTCGACCTGCGCGTCTCCACCTTGCCCACGCTTTATGGCGAAAGCGTGGTGATGCGCCTGTTGGACCGTTCGGCGGGCGACTTCTACGACCTGCCCAAGCTCGGCTTCGATGAGCGGATGCTCGAGCGCATGGAGCACTTCACCTCGCTGCCGCACGGCATTTTCCTGGTCACCGGGCCGACCGGCAGCGGTAAGTCGACCACGCTCTATTCCGCCCTGAAGCGCATCAACC
>CAYSBM010000527.1:0-2686 GCA_964429095.1 uncultured Solibacteraceae bacterium
AACTCTATCCCATTTCAGCCATTTTGCTCTCCCCCAACTTTGACGCTAGGCGGAGGCCGCACCACCGGGCGCGCCGGGTCTTGAGCCAAGCGTGGCGTCAAAACGAGCCTTGACGAGCCCGTCTCCCCCACCGCACCTTGACACCCGCAAAACCTTGATTACAATAGGGGTAATCCCGCTTATGGAGACCATTTGCAGACACCGCCGGAGGGAGATCATCGCGCGTCGCGAAGGCGTGGACTACGAGCGCTGCCTGGACTGTGACCAGGTATTGGAGGCCGACGACCTGGAACTCGATGTTTCCTCCGAAGAAGATGAGGAAAGCCCAGTTAGCTAAACCGTTAAGGCCTTGCAAACACCCCGGCGATTTGATAGAAGTGCTACTGCCGAATGAAGAAGACCACTAGAGAGCAGCGTCCGCCACACGCCCGGAAGGAAAAGACCGTGGCGCGGAGACACGCCGGCCAGCCGCGCGAAGACCCTGGAAAGGCCGCTAAAGGAAAGCCGGCGCGCTTGCCTGTAGAAGTATCGGAGCCGGCAATGGATGCGGCCCGGCAGGCTGAAGCGTTTGAACAGGCTATGCAGTTGTTCCATTCCGGCGACTTCGCTGGAGCACGGGCGGTTTTTCAAGCTGCCTCCGCCGGCCCGGTGGCCGCCGTGTCTCACTCGGCGCGTTTGCATGCCCGGATGTGTGAGCGGCGCCTGATGCAGGAGCAGCCCCGGATCGAGACAGCCGAGGACCACTATAACTACGCGGTCGGGCTGATCAATTTGCGGCGTCTGGAGGAGGCCGAACAGCATTTGCGAAAAGCGCTCCAGGATCACCCCAATGCTGACCACGTACACTATGCGCTGGCGTTAACTCGGGGGTTGTTAGGCGATTACGAGGGCGCCCACCGGCATATGAAACACGCCATTGACTTGCAGCCCCGAAACCGCGGGTTGGCGCGGAACGACCCGGATTTCGCCGAGCTGCTTCAGCGCGGCTGCCTGCGCGAACTGCTGCTTTCCTAGCGGCGCCGGGCGGGCGAGTTAGACTGGTACAGGTGCCGGTCTACGGAGAGAGGGTGAAGACGACATCCAAGCGGGCGCCGCTGGGGCCGTTGCGTATTGTGGCCATCGGCGGCGGGACAGGCCTTTCAGCCTTACTGCAAGGCCTTAAGAAATTCGCCCTCCAGCCCAGAGTTCTGGAAGACGGAGGCGGCTTTCTTTCGCCCGTGGATCTCACCGCGGTTGTGACGGTGACCGACGACGGCGGCAGTTCGGGCCGTCTGCGAAAGGAATTTGACGTACTGCCTCCCGGCGACATCCGCAATTGCATGGTGGCCTTGTCGGAAGACGAGGCGCTGTTGAGCCGGCTGTTCCAGTACCGCTTTGCGGCCGGGCGCGGACTGAAAGGCCATAGCTTCGGAAACCTGTTTCTAACGGCCTTGAGCAGCGTCACGGGTGATTTCGCTCGGGCCGTAAAGCTGTCCAGCGAGGTCTTGTCCATCGCCGGACGCATTTTTCCCTGCACGGCAGCCAACGTCAGCCTGGAGGCTACGCTGGCCGATGGCCGCGTAGTGACCGGCGAAACCCTCATCAGCCGCAGCCGCGCACGTATCCGCGAAGTGCGATTGAAGCCCCGCCGCATCAAACCCTTGCCGGAAACGCTCGACGCCATTGCCGAAGCGGATTTGATCACCTTCGGCCCAGGCTCGCTTTATACCAGCGTGATCCCAAACCTTCTGGTGGACGGGGTGCCGGAGGCCATCCGCTCCTCACGCGCCCTGAAGGCCTACTTTGTGAATCTGATGTGGCAACCCGGCGAAACCATGGGTTATACGGCCTCCGACCATGTCGAGGCCATCTACCGTCATGCCGGCGCCAACCTGCTCGATTATGTGGTGGTAAACACGCGCCCGATACCGAAACGGCTGCTAGGACGCTACGCGCGCGACCAGGTGCATCCGGTTATGAACGATCTGAACCGCCTGGCGGCAATGGGTCTCGGCATCCTGGCGCACGATCTTCTGGAAGAGACCGACAAGATCCGCCACAATCCGGAGGCTGCGGCCGCCGTGGCTGTTTCGCTGGCCGAACAGGGGCGGCAAAGACGGCTGACCGAAATGATCAAACGGCGCCGCAAGCGAGAATTCTGAACTATGCAAACCTCAGTGAACGTGGTCGTGTTAGCGGCCGGCCTCGGCACGCGAATGAAATCGAAGACGGCCAAGGTGCTGCACCGCGCAGGAGGGATGCCGCTGATTGAACATGTCGTGCGGACGGCGCTGGAGATCACTTCCGCGGAGCGGATTATCGTGGTGGTGGGCCATCAATCGGACCGGGTGCGCGCAGCACTGGCCTCTTACGGGGTCGGCTTCGCCGAGCAAGCTGAACAAAAAGGCACCGGCCACGCCCTGCTGTGCGCCCGCCCGCATGTGGCAGGCGGCGAAGGGTTGTTGTTGACCCTCTACGGGGATTGCCCATTGCTGCAAGCGGCCACTTTGCGACGCTTGATTGAGGCACAACAGCAAACCGGCCGTGCGGCTACGCTGATCACCACGTGCCTGGAGGACCCCACCGGATACGGCCGAATTGTGCGCGACGCCGAGGGCAATATCGCCGCAATCGTCGAGCAAAAGGCCGCCGGCGCCCGCCAATAGCCTATCGGGGAAAATAAATCAGCACTTTACAGCTATCGCGC